>CAYHHJ010000158.1:0-2715 GCA_964356405.1 uncultured Candidatus Peribacteria bacterium
AATTGAACCACCATCTTATCCTTAGGACGGATTTGTTCTATCCGTTGAACTACAAGGGCCCTTCGACGAAGTCGAATCTGCTTTCGTCTTGCGCACTCTAGTGGATTTCCACTGGAAGTTCAAATTTTACAGACCGGATCTCGATATGATAGGATCGGCTCTTCAAACCAATCTTATTTTATGAAACTCGCTCAAGTATTTGATCCCACGGAAAGACTTTTGGATGGAGAGCTGCAGGGGGATCCATTGGAGGCTCAAGGAGCCCTGCCAACTTATTTAATTGAAACTCTTATAAAAGGTGGAGTTTACGGGATACAAAGAGCCGTACGCTTGGCAGCTATTTTGGCTCCGCTCGCTTTGAGTTGTTGCGGCAAAGATCCTGAAGAGATTCAGCAAAGCGTTCAGCACGACGTTCGACTGGCCATGGATGAAGCCTATAGAAAGCCAGATCAGTCTTGTGCAGATGCAGAGGAGCTCATAAAAGGTGTTTTGGAGGGGAGAGGTTATGAACTGGCGAGTGAGGGGCACCTGAACAGCTCCGACGCGACCATATTGATTGACCATTATAAAGATAGCCTTACGGTGACGGCAGAAGACTTGAATGGGCACTTGATCATCATGAAGTCGGCGCACTGCAAGTCTGAAAACTTGCAACGATAATGCTGGCTCGCTAGCATGCATCCATGAATGAAGTGACCCCCATGATGCAGCAGTACCAAGCCATAAAGGCGGAGTGTCCTGGGGCACTTTTGTTTTTTCGCCTCGGCGATTTTTACGAGATGTTTGGCAGCGATGCGATTGAAGCCGCGAAGATTTTGGAGATCACATTGACCTCGCGCGACAAAAAAAGTGAAAACCCTTTGCCGATGTGCGGTGTGCCTTACCACAGTGCCGAAAATTATATCGCGCGGCTGACCAAGGCGGGCAAGCGCGTGGCGATTTGCGAACAAATGTCGGACCCGAATCTGCCGGGAATTGTGGAGCGAAAAATTGTGCGCATTGTAACGCCGGGGACTACTTACAGTGAACAGGTTTTGGAACAAAAGCGCAGCCGATTTGTCTTCGCGCTCTTTCCTAAAAAAGACTATTTCGGGATCGCGTTTGCGGACCTTTCAACAGGAGAATTTCACGCCGCTGAACTGCAAGGGGAGGAAGATTTGAAGACGGAGTTTTTGCGTCTGCAGCCGGCGGAAATCGTTTTGTGGCGAGAGCACTACGACGACCCTGCTATCCGCACCTTGCTCGCGGAACTCACCGACGTTCCCGTTTCGCCCTGTGACTTTTATGAAGAAGCCCACACGCTCCTGACTCGCAGTTTTAAAATCACGACTTTGGAAGTTTTTGGGATCGCGCATCTGCCCTTCGCCATTCAAGCCTCCGGAATCCTGCTCCGCTACCTAATCGACACGCAAAAAGAAGGACTCGGCCACATCGATCGCATCACGGCGTATCACCGCGAAACGTTTATGCCGCTCGATGAGGCGACTATCCGCAATTTGGAACTTTTTTCCACCCTTCGCGGCGAGCAAGAATCCGGCACACTGCTGTCTATTTTGGATCAAACACAAACCTCCATGGGCGGACGCCTTTTGCGCCGTTGGATCGCCGAGCCGCTGCTGAAAAAAGACGCCATTGAAGCCCGCCATTCCGCGGTGGAAAACTTGATTCAAAACGAGGAGATTCGCCACCCGCTGGAAGAAGAGCTGAACGGCCTGGGCGACCTCGAACGGCTTATGGGACGCCTCAGCGGAAGCACCGGAAATGGCCGCGACCTCATTGGCCTCGCGGATGCCCTGCAACGTCTTCCCAAGATTCAATTTATTCTAAAAAATGCCACCGCGTCGCTGCTACTCGGCCTTCAAAAAGATCTCGAACCGCTGGACGCCCTCGTGGCCCTCATCCAAACCGCCATCGTCGACGAACCGCCGCTGCGCCTCACCGAAGGCGGGCTCATAAAAACCGGTTTTCATCCTGGCCTCGACGAACTGCACACGCTCATGCGCGAAGCCAAATCCGCGCTGCGCCGCATCGAAGAACAGGAAATCGCTGCCACGGGAATCCACACGCTGAAAGTGAGTTTCAACCGCGTCTTTGGTTACTACATCGAGATCAGCAAAGGCAAACTCGACCAGGTTCCGGCGCATTATATTCGCAAGCAAACCTTGGTGAATGGCGAGCGCTACATCACGCCAGAGCTCAAAGAATACGAAGAAAAAGTGCTCACCGCAGAGGAGCGCAGCAAAGCTTTGGAACACGAACTTTTCCTGAATGTGCGCTACGAAGCCCTCAAAAATATTCGCGCCATCAAAGAAAATGCCGGCGTCCTTGCTCAACTCGACACCCTTTTATCCTTCGCCAAAGTCGCCCGCCACAACCGCTACGCTAAGCCAGAATTTGTGCGAGAGGCCGAGCTTGAAATTGTGAAAGGACGCCACCCCGTGGTGGAAAAACAAACTTTCGAACAATCTTTTATCCCCAACAACGCCAGTTTCCGCGCCGACGAGCAGGAAGTGCACCTCATCACGGGGCCAAACATGAGTGGAAAGTCGACTTACCTCCGCCAGGTTGCGCTGATTGTGCTCATGGCCCAAATCGGCAGCTTCGTGCCCGCCGAGGCCGTTCGCATGCGCGTCTTCGACCGTATTTTCACCCGCGTGGGAGCCAGCGACAACGTGATGCGCGGTAAATCCACGCTCATGGTGGAAACGTAGGAGG
>CAYHHJ010000159.1:0-2675 GCA_964356405.1 uncultured Candidatus Peribacteria bacterium
ATTGTAAAATACTCAAAGCGCTTTTCGCCTACCGTGGATTTGGATTATGAAAATATTTTGATCACGAGTGGACTTGGCGCTGGAATCTCTGCGCTCTACCACATGCTCCCTAAGGGACTTCGAATCATTCAACCTAGTCCTTCGTACCCCACGCACGCTTCCATGGAATCTTTTGCGGCGGGAGCGGATGCCGTGACCTACAAGCTCGATCCTTTGAACGAGTGGCAGCCCGATTTGGAGGATCTGGAAGCGCAACTGATTGCCCATGAGGAAGTGATTGGGATTTTGCTGATCAACCCTAACAACCCCACCGGCGCGATTTACAGTAAAGAAACTATTGAGAAAGTAGTAGCACTGGCTGAGAAATATAAGCTCATGATTTTTTCGGACGAGATCTATTTCCGCTTGGTTTACAACGGCGAGACATTTGTGCAGATCACGGAAATCGCTAAGGACCGCGTTCCACTCGTGGTGATGCGCGGACTTTCCAAGGATGTGCCGTGGCCTGGCGGACGCTGTGGTTGGTTGGAATTCCACAACACGCAGCTCGATCCTGACTATAAAAAGTATGTCGACTCCGTTAAAAAACGTGTACTCATGGAAGTGTGCAGCGTGAGCCTTCCCCAATTTTTATTGCCACGTATTTACGAGCATCCGGATTTTGAAGCGTGGCTCACGGCGTACAATAAACATCTCGAGGAAAACAGCCAAATCATTTGTGACATTTTGAGCCGAGTGAAGGGTTTGCGCGTGAATCGAACCAACGGCGCTTTTTATATGATGCCTACGTTTGAACCAGGTCTTTTGACAGCGCAGCAAACCTTGCCTATTGAAAATGAAGCGGTGCGAAAATTTGTGGAAGAAACGGTGGCGAATCCAGATCTGCCTCTCGATAAACGCTTCGTATATTACCTCTTGGCGAACACGGGGATTTGCAGCGTGCCAGCGACCAGCTTCTTTAGTCCGCACTACGGATTCCGCATCACGACGCTGGATTACCATCCTGAAAAACTGAAAGAGATTTATGAAAAACTGGCGACGGCGATTGGGCAATATTTGGCCTCTTAAGTATGAATGAAGCTCTTTTATACGGTCTGATTCTTGGAGTGATTTTTGAATTGGTCACTATTGTGGGCCGTTTAATTTTTGGTTCGAAAAAAGATCAGATCGCTCGTATGAAAAAGAAACCGCGCGTTCGGATTCATCATTTATATACCGGGATTTTCGTCCTGCTGCTTTACCTCGTGTGGCCTTTGGACTGGATTTTCATTCTTGGCTTCGGCCTTACACTCTCCGACGCGCTTCACCATTTTGTAGTACTGCCGATTTGGGTGGGACGAACGGAGTTCCCTTGAGGCTACTCGGCGGATTCTGCGCCCAATACAGTCGAAATCTGAGAACTGATGTCGGCAGACACTTCTTCTGTTTTTGTTGGAAATCCACAAGCCAAAGCTATAGCCGCAATGGAAGCCAGAACCAAGGTCAGCTGATCACGTCCTGTTAAGGTATATTGGCTCAGGCTGTCACCTTCTGAAGGTGCAAAAATGTCTCTTTGGGAATCCATACTATATCTTTTAGGATAGCCTGATTATACAAGATTAATTTAATTTGTCAACCAAGGCTTTTTCGCATTACGGCTGCTTCTACTAGGTCGTCTTGGAAGTCGAGCCCCATCTCTTTTTTGAGGAGAATATTAGACGTGAGGTTGCGGTGCAGGACATGGGAGGGTTTTTGTGGACCGAGTTCAATGCCCAGAATTTCTTGCGTTAAACGAACGTCTTCCAGAATTTCCTTCGCCCAGTTTTCGGTTTCGGCGTATTTTTTCAAATTTTCCATATTCAAATATTTTCCCGCGTGTTTGAGTTCGCTTCTTAAGGTGAAGAAGTGTTTTTCGAGCATGGGCATGAGGCCGAGATTTTTTGCTGCTAAAAGTCCGCGGCCCGTTCCCACGAATTCCGGCGGAATACCCATGGAATAACAGGAACCGGTGAAGTTGATGGCACGTGGCAATTTAACCTGACCCACTCCCCTGTTGTAGCCAAAAAGTCCCACGTGCTGCACGCGTTCGCGGCGGCTGGGGATGAACTTGGCCATCTCGTTGATGTGCGGAGCAAAGGCTTCCAAAGTAGGAACGTAGATCGCTTTCAAGGCATCGATGAGGGTTTTGAGGTCGGCGAATTCCTTATCGTCGAAGCGCAGGGGCTCCACGTTTTCGAGGGTTTTATTGATGTAGGTCAACGCGGTTTTCACTTCCTCGAGTGGGTAGTCGTAACGGAAAGCGGATTGAATGCTCACGGTGTGGGCGCCCTGGTACTGCGCGAGGCTGTCGACAATGTTCTCCGGGTTGATACCTCCACGGAATGGGAGTGAACCGGTTCCAATGATGGGATACATGGGAATGCCAAACTCTTCCTGAATTTTATAGATTTCACGGAAAGCGAGACGAACCGCCAAAACGGACGGCACGAATCCCGCGTTTAGAGCTGGGTCTGAGCGAGCGGTGAACACACGTAAGTACGGTGGCAATTTGCCAAAGTGTTTTTTGTGTTCTTCTAAAAATAGGCGCAGCACGCTTCCACAATTCGCCAGGTCTTCCACACTTTCAAAGAGTGGAATCATGTGAATGTAGCCTTCGCCAAAATCCGCTTCCTGGAAAATTTCCTGATGCAGTTGAG
>CAYHHJ010000160.1:0-2634 GCA_964356405.1 uncultured Candidatus Peribacteria bacterium
TGGCGGATACAAGCGCGGACGGACTAAGGACACGGCTTTTGATACGCCGCTGAAGATCGATCGCCAGATTGTGGAACTCACTGGTAAGCAGAAGCCAAAGGTTTTGTTTATTCCCACAGCCAGCAGCGACGATGCTAGTTATGTGCGCGCCATTCATGAGGTTTATGGCGAGAAGCTCGGCTGCACGGTGGACGTGCTGCGCCTGATTACCGAAAAACCCACGCATGCCGAAATCGCCGCAAAGATCCGCTGGGCCGACATTATTTACGTGGGCGGCGGCAACACTTTAATGATGATGAACCTCTGGCGCCGCCTGGGTGTGGATGTGCTTTTGAAGGAGGCCTATGCGTGTGGTGTTGTGTGTTGCGGCGTCTCCGCCGGCTCGATTTGCTGGTTTGAATACGGCGTGAGCGACAGCCGCCAGTTTAAAAACAAGTCCTCGCACGAATACATCCGCGTGAGTGGTCTAGGCCTTTTGAAAGGCATGCACTGCCCGCACTACGACCCCGTTCCTTCTAAGGAGAATTGGAGATTGAAAGGCGCCGAGAATCTACTCAAAAAGTTTTCGAAGGGAAAGTTTATTCCGATTGGGGACGGTGAGGCGGTGGTGTTTAGGGATGGGGAGGAGAACTAACCGACATTTATAAGATTTCTCCTGGAGCTGTAGTTCACGGTAAACTCTCGCAGGCTAGGCCGTCATTGTCGTTGCCATCCAGTCCGTTAATGTCGCCGTGACCTTGGGCCATGCAGTATTCGTAAACGGCTTGAGCTTGATTGTGAGTTGAAAAGTTAGAACAGTTGTAATAGTCGCTGGTGCACACATAGGTGGGCTCGGGCTCTGGGCTAGGAGTGGGGGTTACTACAGGTGCCGGTTCAGGGGTGGATTCTTCTTCTTCGGGTTCAATAATAGTTTCGGTTTGTGTTTTCACTTCAGGGGTTGGAGCTACAACAGTGGGTGTTGGTGAACTTGGGGTCGGTATAGGGTTAATAACCGGAGTTTCTTCTGCTATGGGTTTAGCAAGAGGCTCAGCGCCGCTGGCTTCCACGACGGTCTCTGTTAAAGGATTCACGGGTTGCGGAGGCATGGTGACTCCCATACCAATAAAACTCACCACAGCCGTGGTGAGGAGGCCTATGGAAACGTTTTTTCGATTCGCGTCGCTGCTCAGCAGGCGCTTAGTGATGTTTTGAAAAAGTCTGGGATTCACTAATCCCACTGGAATGGCCAGAAGGCTGAGGAGGAATGTGAGAATGAAGAGAGTCGTCATGTCAGTGATTGGTCTCATCCTACTCCTCTTATTAAAACCATGTAAGTTTTCCATCCTGGCTGCGTTGTAACTTATGTGAGCCAAAGTGGTTCGCATGAGTTTATTCTTTAAACACCTTAACCATGTTTGAAAAGAAACCACGCAAAACATTTCGTATTTCTACCGCTCACTTTTATGTGGTGAGTGAACGGGAAAATTCTGGGAAGAAAATGGAAAAGCTAAAGGAATTTGTGACGCGGCCTTGCTACCGATCCGCCGGAATTTTGGTGGCACTCTAATTACGTGATAAGGTGGGGGAGTCTAATCCTCCACCTATGTCACTTGCCGATCGCGTCAAAGAAAATTATCGTAAACAAGTCGCCCGGCGAAAGGAGCTGGAGGGGCAGCCTGATCATCCGGAGAATAAACGCTCTGCGCGGATTGCTGGACTCGTGTTTTTGATATTTGGCATCGCGTTTACTGGCCTCAACTATTACTTTTATGTGGGACCCGGCGAAATTCATTCACTTACCTTGGCGTGCATGCTCGTGTTTACGGTGCTGGGTATCTGGCTCATTTTTGGGAAGATGCCAAAGGGAATGAAACGGTGAAGGTGCTGCCTTTGCCTTCGGTGCTGGAGGCGCTGATGCGGCCGCCGTGGGCTTCCACGAGTTCTTTTACAATGGCGAGTCCTACGCCGATGCCGCCGGTTTTGCGGGTGCGGGATTGGTCGGCGCGGTAGAAGCGTTCAAAAATGTAGGGCAGGTCTTTGGCAGGTATGCCGATACCTTCGTCGACTACATTCACCGTGAGATGAGTCTTATTGCTAGAGAGTTTTACGGAGACGGGATGTTCGGAGGGTGTGTATTTGAGGGCGTTGCTGAGCAGGTTCAGCAATATCTGAGTATAGCGGTCTTTATCAAGAGCGAAGTTTTCGTGTTTGAGCTCGCTCGTGAGCGTGAGCGGAACTTTTTTCGCTTCAAATTGTGGCTCCATTTGTTTGTGGATTTTTTCGGTGGCGTCCTTTACGTCCAGGGGCGCGGTTTTAATGTGGAATTGTGGCTGTTCCAGGAGGGAAAGGGTGCGGACTTCGGTGAGCATGGTGCTGAGGCGGTCCACTTCTTCCTTCATGAGCGCAAAGGTTTCGTTGCGTTTTTTGTCTTCAATCATACCGTCGGTGAGGGCTTCCAAATAGCCGCCGATGTTGGTGAGAGGGGTGGCGAGTTCGTGGGACACGTTGGTGATGAGTTGTTGCTGCAAATAGTGGTGGCGTTGCAGGGCTTCCGCCATGGAGTTGAGCGATTGACTTAGGTCAGCGATTTCATCCGTGGACTCAATGGGTACCCGCTGTTCGTACTTGCCTAGCGAAATGGCCTTGGTTGCACGG
>CAYHHJ010000161.1:0-2634 GCA_964356405.1 uncultured Candidatus Peribacteria bacterium
TGGTATAATTAAAAGATTAATATCAATTCATTTATGGATGAAACCCCCAGAGACTCCGAACCAAAAACTGAAAAAGTAAGAGTTAGACCTGCTGCATCGCCTGACAGAGCAATGGAGGGGCAGAATCTTGATGAAGCGGCGGCAAGGAGATTGAACGCTCTTGCAAGTTCATTCGCAGAAAAAGCACAGGACCTAGAGGATTCTTCCCATATTTTTTTGGATGCAGGCACCAGGGACCTCCTCTTGGCTTCAAAAGGAAGTGAGAAGCAAGCCGCATGGAGAGCCTTATCCGATTTTTTGAAATCGACTGGTTACGCTAATGAAGCAGATGTGAACATTGGAGGCGATAAAACAGATCATAGAGTCTATGATAAGCTGCCAGCTAATCCAAAAGACGCCTCGGTTCGATCAGATGCTAATGGATTCACGATCAAGTGGACCTCGCCAGACTTCCCCAACAACGAGGGGTACACAGCAGTGAGCATTGATCCGAAGACCCACAGGATCACTTATACCTCTACTGAGATCACTAGCGATTAGTAGATTCGAGTAGACTTCTTTTTAGGCTGCACTTCGTGCAGTGTGGTGCCCCAGGTCGTCGACTATCCAAATGATTTTGAAGGACGGCCTGTATCTGAGGAAATTAAACACGAGCTTGAGCAAACTGCATAGTCAATCGTTGAGCTACGCTTAGATTTCACCTCAAGTGAAATATCAAAAAATATCGTGTGTCAAAGAATTTCCAAGCTAAATACAGGAATTATAAACAAAGGAGTGGCGTTGAACTTCAGTTTATAGCGGCTCAATAGATGATATAATGAGCTTAGCATGGTCAAATCACAGTGGATAAAATTCGTTGAATGTCACACGGGTCTGCTTAATAAGTTGATTCATGTTGTCGGGTTTGCCCTCATTGGACTTGGTATTTTAGAGAAAAGCCTTCCCCTTGTCCTTTTAGGTGCCGTCGTTCAGGAGTTTGGGCACATCTATCAATATATGAAAACTCACGAAGGCAGATTTAGTCCGTGGCAGTGCTTTAAGCCTCAACTTCTATTTGCCTACCCTTTGCTGCTTATCATCATTCTGTACGTTGTCTTCGCTTAAATAAACTCCAGTAAAGCCCTATCACGCTCATTAAAGCAATCTCTCCTACGAGAAGAGCGTCTCTTGGGCTGCTTTTATCAGCGATGTAACCCAGCGCTATCGCAAAAATGGCAAAAGCCACATTTCGTAAAAATGAGTTGAGGGATGCCATGGTGGCACGCTGCTCATTGGTGAATTCTTTTTGCATGAGCGAGCCTTTTGCAACCATGGTGATGCCGAAGCCGAAGGATGTAAGAACAAACAGCATTGGAGAAAAAACCGTGGGGTAAATCAAGGCCGTTAGCATCAAGACGCTATCGACGATGGCAAAGATTAAAAGTGCCTTTAGTTCCGTAAGTTTCTTAATGACTTCCCCAGCAAAATGAAATCCAAAAAAGGCGACTCCGTTGGACAAAGCCCGCATGATTCCAATGGCCCAACTGGGCCAGAGCATGGCTATAAAAGTAGGATTGAATTGATGCATGCATTCCCCAATTCCAAAATTAAGCACATGAGTCAGGCTCAAGGTTTTGAGTTTGTAGTTGTTTTTAAAGGCAATGAACGCTTTCTTGAGATGGTCAAACGCATTGGCTTTGATTTTCTCGCTGTGTAGCTTTGGCTCTTTAATGTTCAAAGTAATCAAGAAACAGATCACTTGAGGAATTACGGAAACCCACATCACCAAGCTCAGCGAAAAGGTGCTGAGGTAGCTTCCGAGCAATGCGGCCGTGGTGAGGCCAACTTGGAACAAGGAAGCTACTTTTCCAGAAATAGCCGCATAGTCTTTTTCTTTTTTGTTTTCTTTCAAGGTTTCATACAGAAGTGCATCATTGTTTCCACTGAAAAAGGATTCCGCAAGACCTGCAAAGATGGCACCGAGTCCTAAAATCCAAAAAGATCCTCCTAGGGCATAGAGTGAGATACAGACAACATTTGCCAATGCTCCGAGCATGATCGTTTTCTTCCTTCCAATAAGGTCTGAGAAAATTCCAGTAGGAACTTCAAAAATACAAACGCTGAGGCTGTGAATTGAAAAAATACTCAGAGCCAAGGTGAATGAACCAAGGGTCTGCGCAAAATACAAAATGATGAAAGGGGAATAGGGCGCAAAATCCAGGAAGAAGTTGAACCACTTGAGGAGTTTTACATTTTTCATTTGTGGTGGTGCCCAGGTCGTCAAATCCTTTTGAAGGACAGCCTGTATCTGAGGAAATTAAACACGAGCTTGGCCAAACTGCATAGTCAATCGCTGAGCTATTGTTAGTAGTAGTGGAGTTATTATAGGATTGATCCATGACTGGTATTTCCGACATCAATGTTTTATTGAAATCAATGAGTCCAAAACTCCATGAAGGGGAATATGTTTTTGCAGTAGTCGCTCACGATGAGGTGGAAACACTAAACCCTATGCTGATTTTTGAAGAGGAGGAAGGAAGAACAGTAGTGATCAGAAAAGAAGACGCAGACTCTCGAAATATTCATTATGATGCAGTTTGGAATCTGATAACACTCACTGTCCACTCCTCTCTTCAGGCCGTCGGTTTGCTCGCA
>CAYHHJ010000162.1:0-2602 GCA_964356405.1 uncultured Candidatus Peribacteria bacterium
CTGCGGGTTGCCCTGGAAGCTAAAATATGATATAATTACATGAAGCACAAAAACACAAAGTTCCTTACCCAAATGTATATGGCACCGATTCCCGGACAAAAACAAACATCTCCAGAAGTTCCATCTGGAGCACCAGCCGAAAAATCTCCTGGCGAAAAAGCAGATGCGATAAAAGCTGAAGCATCAAAGCGTGAGGCGCTCAAAAACTGGGTTGAAAAAAACAAAGGCGCAAAAGAACGAGAAAGCCTCCAGGAAAAACTGTATGTCGATCGAGGAACGGTCGACAGTATCAACAAACTCAATCTTGAGCTGCCACCAAGCCCAGAACAACAGAAATCATTCGAAAGTTTTCAGTCAGTCCTCGCAACGCTTCCACAGTCACTCATGCGCGCAGGGGTAAAAGAAGGCGAACTTCTCGTTGCTGGAAAAGAGGCACTTGATCCAAATGTCATTTCTCGTCTTAATGCAGCGGAACTCGCAGCGCTCAAAAAGATTGATGAGATGCGAAAATTCCCAGAACACACCTACTCAAAACTCTTCTTCCAAAAGTGGCCAGAGGTTATTGAAACAGCAAAGAAATCAACAGCCATCGCGCAAGAAATTGTACAAAAAGGAAATGGAAAAGGAACTCCAGAAGAAAAAAGTATGGGCGCACGAGCCGTAGAATTGATGAAAGCTCATCCATACATCACGGCCGGTTTAGTGGTTGGTGGAGCCGTTGGAGCCTATCACCTCATCAACAAGTTTTTCTTCAAAGACGACCACGAAAAAGACAAAGACGAAGACTCAACCGCATGGAAATGGACCAAGCGTGCACTTCTTCTCGCAGGAATTACCGTTGGAACTGGATCACTTCTCGAAATCGGCGGTGTAAAAAAGTTCGCGAAAGAAACACTTCATATCGACGTCGAAACAAATCGAATCTACAAGGCACTCACCTATCTCAGCATTCAGAATTTCAATCTCAAGAAGTTTTTTGAGACACTCTTCGAAGGCGACGCCAAGTCTCAAGCATACAAAAAAATGGCAGAAAAGATTAGTGGCGAGATGGGCCAGAATGTCAGTCCAGAACTCATTGGTGCCCTTTCAAAAGAATCATTCGAAGACTTCGATAGCCCGGTTGGAAAGGCAAGTGGAATAGCAAAAGGATATCTCGGAAAACTCAAAGAATCAGCCATCCCAGGATTCTTGAAATTCTTCATGTCAGATGGCGAAGAGAAATTTCCAGAAGAAGAAAAAGTTCTTCGTGCCTACCTCGACAAACATCGAGACAAGATTAATCAGATGCCAAAGAACAAACTCACAAAAGTTGCAGATGTTCTCGCCTATCTCACGGGAGATGCAAAAACTCTCGAGCAGGCAAAAGTTGAGACAAACCCAGACCTAAAACAAAAACTTGGTAATTTTGATGCTGTTACACAAACGATTCAGAACCCAGAAAAAAAACAGGTTGCAGAAGCTATTCGCGGATCAATTCTCTCGGTAAATACAAATAAGGCAGCTATCGCAGTTATCATGGAACGCGCTAACAAGCGTGGTATCAAAACCGAAGACCTCCAGAAACTCTACGCCCAAACCGAGGAGCAGCACGGAAAAGTTCTTGAGCTCATGGCTAATCCAGCCATCGATGCCGACACGCTCGCCAATCAAGGTGACGAATATATCAAAGCAATCGACGAGTTCAACGCCGAACAGGCCGACATTCTTGATCAGCTCGCCTACCACGAAGGATGGAACGAACTTCAATACTTAGGTTTTGTCCAAGGTCTCAATATCGTTCGTGGATATATCAAACTTCCACATATGGCACGTGACTGGGTTCGAGCAAAAGGAGCCGCAGCCGCCATGTTCCCTCTCAAAATTGTGAAACGCGGAGCAGAAACAGTTGCCGGAAAAGTCGCACCGGTCGCCATGGCCGAACGAGGTGCCACTCAAGCCGCAGAAAGTGTTGAGGAAATTACTCGCAATATGGAGGCAAAAGGAATCAAAGACCCTCTTGAAATAGAAGACATTCGAAAAAATGGATTAACGCCAGAATTAAAAACAAAAATTGAAGCTCGTGGAGGCATCAAAGGAGATGAGCTAGAAGAAATAGCAAGCGATCTTCATGCCGCACAAATGCAGGCAAACGTAAAAGATCTTGGACACAAAATCGCAGCTCACGAAAGCGAACTCAAAACGCTTCGCGCAACAAAAACTCCAGACGCCGCAACAGCTCAGCGAATCAATCAACTTGAACAAGAAGTAAAAGGTTTTCGAGAAACCATGGAGGCAACTGAGGCGAAATTCCACGTGGCAAAAACAAAAAGCTTGGGACAGCGAATCAGATCAAGGCGTCTCGAAGCGGACAGAATCAACGTATATGATAAAGAAAATCTTGAATTGCATTGGAAACGTCTTGGAGAATTCCAAGATGAAATTGCAGAAAGCCAAAAGGTATTTGAACGCGAGATGACAAAAAAAGCATCGAGAATTGCTGAAATTCGAAAAGTAGCTGGATCGGGATCTGCGCAAGAATTAGCAGTAAAGGCAGAAATGGAACAGCTCATGAAAGATTTCGGACATGGAACGAAACAGCTCGCCCTAGAAACATCTGCAGCAG
>CAYHHJ010000163.1:0-2592 GCA_964356405.1 uncultured Candidatus Peribacteria bacterium
GACTGAGCGCCTAACTATGAAAAAAATACTTTCACTCCTACTTGGCACAGCACTCATTTTAAGTGCCTGCCAAGGTCAAAATACGGATACCATTCAAGAAGAAAGTTCCCTTGCTGAGGTGGATAGCATCTCTCACTCACATGGAATAGCCGTAGCCATTGATGATCCAAGCAATCTCTATATTGCCACTCACGAGGGGCTATTGGTTTTAAAAAATGATAAGGACTTGTATCGAATTGGAAACACGACACACGATTTGATGGGCTTCACTATTGATAGTAAAGATCCTCTCACTTTCTACGCCAGTGGACATCCTTCTTCTGGAGGGAACAGTGGCTTTCAAAAGACAACAGACGGTGGTGAAACGTGGAATAAAGTGTCGGATGGAATCGATGGACCTGTTGATTTCCATGCCATGACCGTGAGTCCGGCGAACTCAGATATCATCTATGGCTACTTCTATTCAAAAATTCAAAAAAGCGTTGATGGTGGAGAAACGTGGACAATGCTTACAAGCCAGCCAGAAAGCATCTTTAGTTTAGTGGCTGATAATGTGGACGCTCAAACCGTGTATGCAAATACAAAACAAGGAACTTGGATGAGCAAAGATGGTGGTGAAACTTGGACAAATCTTTCAGACGATTTGGCATCCAGCGCAGTTTTGACATTAGTACAAAACCCTCAGGATACAAATCAGATGCTGAGTTTCTCTGACACGCTTGGCCTTGCTTCCAGCAATGATGCTGGAAAGACATGGGCCTCTGTTTCAGGAGCGCCCAATGCCATTTTCTACTTCATGACGTATTCATCCACTGATCCCAAGCTCGTCTACGCTATAGATAAAAACAACGAGATATATAAGAGTGAAGACAGCGGACTGAACTGGCAAAAAATCTATTAACAGGCCGCGCCTTCGGCGCACAGGCCCTCTAAAAAACCCTATGAAAAAAACTTCACTATTTATCGGTTTTCTTTTGCTCACGTTTTTAACGGCCTGTCAAAATACGACTCAAACGTCAACCGTGCAAGAAACGTCTGGCTCTGCCCCTGCCACAGCCACGCAAATCGTGGAGCTGGCGGATGGAGCCACGTATGATCTCGAGGCATCTTTCGTTGAAAAGGAAATCAACGGAGCCTCTTTTGAAATGCTGGCTTACAACGGGTCAATTCCTGGGCCAACCCTTAAAGTGCAACAAGGCTCAACCATAACTATTAATTTCACCAACAATACCAACATCGAGACCACTCTCCATTCGCATGGAGTACGTTTGGACAACGCTTTCGATGGAGTCCCGGACGTAACCCAAGAGGCAATCCAGCCGGGTGAGACCTTCACCTATTCAGTTCGCTTCGACGATGCGGGTGTCTTTTGGTACCACCCTCATTTGAGAGAAGATTATGCACAAGACATGGGCCTTTACGGCAACTACATCATAGTCGCCGATGAAGAAGAGTGGTCTCCGGTAAACCGAGAAGAAACCTTAATGGTGGATGACATCCTCATGCAAGGAGACGAGCTGGCTTCCTACTCATTTGACGAAATCACTCACACCCTCATGGGTCGCTTTGGGAACACAATGTTGGTGAATGGAAGTACGGATTACAGTCTGACGGCGAAGAAGGGTGAAGTCATTCGCTTTTATATAACCAACACGGCAAATACTCGAGTCTTCAACTTAAGCATTCCCGGCGTTCAAATGAAGCTTGTTGGAGCGGATAATGGACTCTATGAATACGATGAATGGGCGGATGAAGTTCTCCTCGGACCCTCCGAGCGCGCGATCGTAGAGGTGATGTTCCCAGAATCTGGTGATTTCTCTCTACTCCACAAAACACCGGATAGAACGTATACACTGGCAGACGTTACGGTCTCCGATGAGGAGGTCTCTGAATCTTACGCGGACGACTTCAATACCCTCAAAACACACCAGATCACCATAGCAAGCATTGATCCTTATCGCTCCGCCTTCGACCGTGCACCCGACAAATCCCTCACCGTCAACTTAGACATGAAAAGCATGGGTGGTTCTCACTCCATGCACGGTGGAATGATGATGGATGATTCAGAGATGGGGATGATGAGCGATGGAGAGCCTATTGAATGGGAAGACACCATGAGCATGATGAATAGCACTTCCAATGCCGATACACTGGAATGGCAACTCGTTGACGAAGACACGAAAAAAACAAATGAAGATATCGACGACTGGAACTTCACACAAGGAGACGTAGTAAAAATTCAAATTGCCAACCCGGACGATACAACGCACCCCATGCAGCATCCCATCCATATCCATGGTCAACGGTTCCTAATTCTATCCGTGGACGGTGTGGAGTCGGATAACTTGGTTTGGAAAGATACAGTACTTATCCCGTCAGGTTCCACGGTTGAACTTTTGGTCGAAATGTCCAACCCAGGTGACTGGATGATTCACTGCCACATCCCCGAACATCTTGAAAGCGGCATGATGATGCCGTTTAATGTTTCTGCGCTTTAATGCACTTATGAAATCATTTCTGAAAATCAGTCTCATCTCTTTAGCATTTATAGTGCCATCACTGGGGGGAATTTACTTCATTTTAAATCAGGCT
>CAYHHJ010000164.1:0-2561 GCA_964356405.1 uncultured Candidatus Peribacteria bacterium
TACTACAGTGGAACCCTTTGGGTCGGCGACCAAGCCCAAGAGTTTTTCACTCAATTCAGCTCAGATGAAGTGGAGCCTCAGCCTCACGAATTTCTAGACTCCTATGAGTCCGTTCAATTCCCCGATTTATCCATTCGCGCCAGTCACGAGCTCAGCCTTTCCACCGACTCCGGCGAGCTCTCATTTGCGATTGAAACCGCTGGCGATTTTTTGACCAAGAACACCTTGGACCACACGCGCTTCACGAGCGTGACCCAATCCACACTCACGCTAGACGGCCAAACTTTTCCAGCGCAAATTCTCTGGGAAAACGCCTATTCTGCTGATTATACGAAATCTATTTTCTTTGATGGCCGTGACGATTTAAATTCTGAGAGCCATGTCTTCACCTTGTGGGACGAAGACGGGAATTTTTATCACGTCGACCAAACCGTAGCCGACGGCGACCAAACCCACTACGCCAGCCACACCTGGTTGCTTTACAAAAATGCCACTGACCAAAGCGCCAAAAAGTCTTACGAAGCCACTGTGGCGCTAAACGAAACCAGAGCCACTGTTGAGATTCCTGAATGGAATACGACAATCTCATTAAATGCACCTGCAGCCTGGGACTCCAAGAACTCTGAGGGTTATATCAGTGGCACCGTAATAACTGAAGACGGCAGCACAAAAACAATCGAAGGATTCTTTAAGAACGTTGTGTATTGAGTTAAGGCTGAAAGAGCCACTCAGGTTCAAAGCGCACGACTTCAACTTCTGGAAATTGTTTCGCAGTAGCCTCAATTTGATGCCAAAGTATAGCTGCTCTACAGGAACCTCCACTGGTTTTATTTTGTGAATCTTCAAAGGTAAGGGTAAGTACGCCTTCGTCCAAGTCGGTGCTGACGAGTTTCAAGCCGGGCAAAGGAAACTCCGTACTGAGGCCTCTCACTTTTTCCTCTGAACTCAGTTCACCCTCAAGCAGAAGGTTTAGTACCGCTTCTATACTTGCATCATCGCTTGAAACGCTGCGGTCTACTGTTTCAAGACCTTGCTGGCTGCACAGTATATTCCCCTCTGCGTCCACGTCCTTCTGATCATTGTAGTAATAAAGCTTGATAGTCTGCAGCTCTGCCGACTGAAGTCGAATCAAAAAGAAGAAGCCAAAGATAGCTAGGCTTAAGATTAGAAAAAAAAGTATTTGTAAATATTTATTCAAGGTAGATGGGTTTATCTAATCGTTCATCCTCATATTTCTCATAATCTCCATAGTTCTCAAAATACATATCGGGACACACTTCAGGAGAGCAGCGTTTATGCTCCTCCTCCATTTTTTTCAAAGAACGGTGAGGGCGAACATAAAAAGTATCCTTTTCTTTGTGGGTCAAGTTACCGTCTACATAATCTAGTATTTGCTGAACACGGGTATCATCGCTTTTTAGCTTACCACGGTCAGAGATGTACGCATCATCCTTGTTGACGAGCCACTTGTGAGTTGCCCACTTACCGTCACTTTTTTTTCGCCCCAACACAAGCAGGCTATGTCCGCGGCGCCCCACATCTTTCGTATAAAACCCACTAAATTCTTCTTTGGGGCTCACCTCTACGTGAAAGTAGCGTCCGCTTCCTACAGAACCAGTTTTTTTTGGAGTCGCTGTTGTCATGGTAAACGGGATTAAATGCTGATACGCTATTAAACACTTCAGAGTCGAAAAGGTGTCATTAAAACCTAGTTTATGACGCATAAACAAGATCAGGTACGTCAAAAAGCCACTACTTCAGCTCTTGGAGTGCCACTTTCGTGTTCAAACGAGGATTCAAAAATGATTGACCTAGCTAAACACGATAGCCTTCACTTCCGTGAGCTTTACGAAAAATACCAACACAAAGTCTTTAATTATTTCTTTTACCGTGTGGGTAGGGATCTGCCACTAGCAGAGGATCTCACACAAGAAACTTTTCTTAGAGCTTTCAACGCACTAGCTCATTTTGAGGATAGAAATATTCACTATTCAAGCTACCTCATCATGGTGGCACACAACCTCTTGGTAAATTACTACAGAATGTCCAAACCCATCCTTTTGGATGACATGTCCCGACTATCCGTCCATACAGAATCTATGTCTGAAGGGGAGGCTGAACTAAGTTTGCTCTGGGATGCAGTGCATCATTTGCCCCCTGTAGATCAAGATGTTTTGACTATGAAATATGCCAAGGACTACCCCGTCAAAGAAATTGCAAAACGCCTTCACAAAAGCGTGAACTCTATCAAGCTTCACCTCACTCGCGCACGGAAAAAACTGCGAGAACTTTTTTAGTGACACCTTTCAAAGGTTTAAGTGTTTAAGTAAGTGCTTCTATTATTTAACCCCACTTTTATGAAAGGCGAACTTAAGAAAACTAGCCGAGAGAGCTCCATCTCGCCACAATTCAAAAAGTCACTTTGGGAGCCCTTCTCGTTCATGGAACCCTTCTTTTTTGACAGAGACTTCCTGTCTGACTGGCTGCCAAAGGTGGATATCTCCGAGAATGAAAAAGAATTGACCCTTAAAGTGAACGTCCCTGGCGTGAAGCCGGAGGAT
>CAYHHJ010000165.1:0-2506 GCA_964356405.1 uncultured Candidatus Peribacteria bacterium
CCATGCGGGGTCGCTGCCTAAAAAGGTCAAGACCATGAGCAGACCGCGCTTGGCCTCAAAACTGAATTTTCCAATAGTATCGGTTTCCTTAGGCACATTGCCGGCCAGCATTTTAGCCAGATCAAAGGCGATTTGATCGATTTTATTGTCTAGCATCAGTTCTCTTTCTTTATCCGTGAGCTGCGTTCGGTCGCCCGTATTTTCATCGGCTTTAGTCTCAGCTTCAGGATCGGGAAGGATCGGCTCACCAAAAGCTTCTGCCATACCCACTTGGAGATCACGTTCTATGATTTTAGCTTCATCCGCACGCTCCGCTTTTTCCATTTCCTCTGCCTTTTTGCGCATGGCAACCCGGGCTTTCTGAACTTCTGTCTGGTCTTCGTAAGTGCCGTCTTTTTCATACTTCTTTAAAGCAGCCGCAACTTCTTTGAGATCAGCGTAAATGGCCGTTCGTTTAGCAATATCTGCAGGTACTTCGGAAGCAAGCAGTGCTGGAGTCAGTTGAGCATTGAGTGCAGTCTGTTTATCCAGCAACACCTTCATTTCTCCGAGCTCTCCTTCCAGTGCTTTAGCGGAAGTATCCATGTCGGTGGCCACATCGGCTAGTTTTGCATCTGCTTTTACGTCGGCACGTCCAATCATTTCATCTCGTTTCTCGGTCAAAGTCTGTTGACGCGCACTGAGTTGGGTTAGCTTGTCGTAATCTGGAGGAGTCCTCTTCTGCTCTTCAGCGATTTTATCGGTCACTTTTTTCAAAGCACCCTCTGTCATCTTCAAAATAAGGTTGTCTTTCATCTGGTCTTGCTGCTTTCCTTCCGCTTCATAAATTCGTTCAAGTGCCTTGTCCGCCTCAATCAAAGTAGGATCCCCGAGCGTATCGGGACCTTTAGGAGCTTCTGGTGCTGGTGAGTTTTCTACACTCATGCTTTAGATTATGAAAATATCACCGGCTTCCTCGGCGCGCTGTTTGGCAGCGAACAGAGATTCAACGAGGTTTTTAACGATGTCGTTTGGTTCGTTGTAAAGTTTCATTAGATCCACAATCTGCCGTACTTTTCCAATCATCAGTTGGGTGTTTTGGTCGGCCTTGCCTTGAAGTTCAGGAGTAAGGGCTTCATACACGGCGTTGTTGAGTAGGGAACTCGCGCTGTAGAGCTGAATGGTTCCGGCTTCTACTTTGGCGAGTAAATCGTTCAAAAAGATCTGATCGGCATCAGTCCAACGGCCCGAGTTACTCGGTGCATTGAGCATGCTTTGAACGTCCGCAGCAATCGGCAGATTGTCGGTTGCAGGGTCGTAGAGGGGGTTGATGTCAGCCATACGTTTTTAAATTAATCTGTATATTATATCAGAAATTGGGTAAATTTGGAAGCACAAGCGGACTCGAAGAGTCTGCTAAGCAAGTACGTCGCGAAAGCGACATCAATATTATGAATCGAGAAGAAGCTAAAAGGCGCATCGAACAACTCAAAAAGGAGATTCTCCAGAGAAACTACGAGTATTTTGTGCTCGACGAATCCCATGTGTCCGAAGCGGTACGTGATTCCCTCAAACGAGAACTCGTGACTTTGGAGGCCGAATTCCCTGATTTGGTGACCCCGGATTCCCCAACTCAACGCGTGGGCAGCGCGCTTTCCGGAAAATTCCCCAAACTGATGCACAAAAGCCGCAAATGGAGTTTGGCGGATGTATTTTCTCTCGAAGAGCTCACCGATTGGGAAGACCGCGTGGAAAAAGCCGTGGGTAGCTGCGAATTTGTGACGGAACTCAAGCTGGACGGACTCAATATCACTTTGTGGTACGAACAGGGGAAACTCGCCAAAGCGATTACTCGTGGAAACGGCGGCGAAGGCGAGGACGTGACGCATAGCATCCGAACCATAAAAAATGTGCCGTTAGTTTTGTTTGAGGCGGTGGATTTGGAGGTGAGCGGGGAAGTGATTTTGCCAAAGTCTAGTTTTGAAAAAATGAAAGTGGAGGGCTTTGCGAATGCGCGGAACGCCGCTGCGGGAACCGTGCGCCAGCTGGACCCGGCCGTGGCCGCTGAGCGAGACTTACAAATGTTTTGCTACGAACTGGGTGCGAACAACATGGATGAGATAGCAACTCAGGCGGGTATTTTGGAACGCATGAAGAAACTGGGCCTCCCCGTGAACGCGAATTATGCCGTGCACCAATCTGCCGAAGCCAGCGTGGCTTACTTGGAAAAATGGGCTAAGCACCGCGACGAACTGCCTTTTGAAATCGATGGCGTGGTTTTCAAGGTGAACGAAAAACGCAAGCAGGATTTGATGGGCTACACCGCCAAAACCCCGCGCTTTGCGGTGGCATACAAATTCCCGGCCATGCAAACCACCACGGTGGTGGAAGGCATCACCATTCAAATTGGCCGCACCGGCGCCGCTACTCCCGTGGCCGAGCTACGCCCCGTGCTCGTGGCGGGTTCCACCGTTTCCCGCGCCACGCTCCACAACGAAGACGAAATCCAGCGCAAAGACATTCGCAT
>CAYHHJ010000166.1:0-2504 GCA_964356405.1 uncultured Candidatus Peribacteria bacterium
TCGATTGATCATCGACCGACTAAAAAAAGACAGATAACAAGAAGATTGCTAAACTGCCGGTTTTCTACTATACTTATCAGATAAAAAAAAACATAAAACGTATGGCTGAAGGGACTATTCCCGCAACCGGTAGCGAAAAAGGGCCTGCAATGCCACTGGCACAAGCGGCAGATTTGGGCACCGACTCCAAGAACGTTTTCACCGAATTGTTTGGAAAAGATGCGTCGCAGAAAAGTGCCGGCATCATGAATACCGTGGCTGCGCAGCAGGAGAAGAAGTCTTCATTTTTTGGTGCTAAACCTAAGGAAGACGACATGGCTACGCTTAAGAAACTGCGTGAGCACCCCAGCAAACCTGGAAGTGCCATGCTCAAGGCTTCGTTTTTGATTTTAGTACTGACCGTGGGTGCATTTTTGACTCAAAATTCCAGTCATGTTTCGTTTTTTGGCGTGAACCCTGCCCTGAAAGTGGATCAAGCCGAGGATCGTGTGGCTAGCCTAACAATGGACGTTTTACTTGGAAAACATTTGGAAGCGGCTTTGCTGCTGGACCAATACATGTCTACTGCCGATGAGTATTTTTATACCTTGGCTCAAGTTGAATCCGCGTACAGTTCCGCGAATACAAAGGACGGTTTTGAAGAAGATTTGGCTGCCCTTAAACCTGAACTCACCACTTTGCTTGGCAAGGTTCAACAGAACTTCAGGATGGAGGCGACTCCTGAAGAAATTCTGGCGGCACAAACCGAGGCGGATGCACGAATCGCTAAGCTACATGAACAAGATGGCACGGTGGATGCTCAAACTTTGCTTCAAGATATCCAAGACTTGGAGACCACCAAAACTCTGCTGAACCAAGCGGATTTCAAGGCTGTGGTACTTGCTGTGAATTTGGCGGAGCTGACGAACGATGATTTTGAAAATGTTTACACCAAGTTCAGCGAAGTGAATTCTAGTGTGACGGCACTCATCAGTAAGATTAAGGCCGCACGAATGACTTGGTCCGTTTATTTGGACGAGGTTGAAGCCCTCACCAAAGACGTCGACCCACTTTTCAATACAGAATTTCCCGGTAGTTTGACCTTAGAAGAAGTGCGTTTCACATCAGACGGCACCCTTATGGTGACCGGTAGTACGATTACTGACGACAGCAAGAACTTTACTCTGGTTTCTGACTTGATTGACTCCTACGAAGAGTCGGACAGTTTCATGAATGTGGAGGAACGTTCCTACAGCAAGAGCGGGGAATCTGAAACGTATACGGGTAATTTCCGCATCAGCTTAACCCTCGAGCCATGAACGATAGAAATAAATTTATAATGGGAATATTCGTCCTATTGGCCACCATTGCTTATGGTGTCTACCAATGGTCAGAACGTGATGCGTTGATACTAACTGCGAATCAGTTGAATACTGAAGCGGCGACTCTCACTGCCGTGAATGATCAACTTACCGAGGACTACGATGCCATTAAAGTAGAGGTTACTGCTGCGCGGGAAACCGCAACCCAGGAGCTTGGCCTGGTCTTCCCTACCAACGAAGATCTCACTGCGCTGACTAGAACTCTAGACACGTGGGCAAGTGAGCATAATTTTGAAGCCAATCCCTTTTTTATAAGCAGTTTGTCTTACGAAGAAGCTAAGGTTTCGGAGAGTGGGACCACTCGTTACTTGCCGCTTCGCATGAGTATTGAGACTTCCAAAAAGAACCTCAGTAAATTCCTGGAATACATCGAAAGCTCCGGCTCATTGGAAGGTCAAGTTCGTTTGATGAGCATTGAAGACTTACGGATTCAATATCCCGCTGAATTTGGAGGATCGTACGAGGTACAAATTGAACTAAACGCCTACTTCTCTCAAGAAATATAATGGACGCAAAACAACAAGCATTGCAGGACGCAATTGTAGGGGGAAATATCCCTCAGCTTGTTATGAATGCCGTTTCGTATGCGCTTGATCTGCGTTCTTCGGATATTCATATTGAACCGCTGAAGAACACCGTTCAAATCCGTTACCGTATTGATGGATCGCTTCGCCGTGTGGTGGAATACCCACCCAATATTCATCCGGCCGTTGTTTCGCGCATTAAGATTATGTCGAATTTGAAAATCGACGAGCAGCGTATTCCGCAAGACGGACGTGCACAAGTGACCACGCAAGAAGGCCGCGAGCTGGATCTGCGTGTATCGAGTTTGCCAACGATTAATGGAGAAAAGATTGTGATGCGTATTCAAGATCAATCGAAGGAAATTCCTACTTTTGAAAAATTGGGAATTGCCGGGAACGCGCTCAAATACTTGGAGCACGCACTGGAATTGCCTAATGGAATTATTTTGACCTCCGGACCTACGGGATCTGGTAAAACCACCACTCTGTACGCCGCGATGACGATTTTGAATCAACCGGACGTGAATATTTTGACCATTGAAGATCCGGTGGAAATTCAGTTGGATGGACTCAACCAGTCGCAAGTGCACCCCGATATTGATTACACGTTTGCGTTTGG
>CAYHHJ010000167.1:0-2450 GCA_964356405.1 uncultured Candidatus Peribacteria bacterium
TTCTCTGTTTTTTCTTTCTTGGTTTCAGCTTTGGCTTTGCGGGCTTTTTTAGGTGCTCGGAAGATGTTTTTCGGCAGCATCAAGCGAATTGCATCGTATCTAGAACAAAAATAGTATTCACTAATCCAGTCCGCGAGCTCGAGTTGCCAGGTTTGCAATAGATTAGCGTCACTTAAAACACTTAAAATCTCTTTAGTAGCGAATGCTGGAGTTTCGTTGTGTACTCGTAAAACCAATCCGGCCTTTTCACTCTTTTGAAAAGGAACCAAGACACCGTCACCAACTTTTAAGTCTAAAGTTGCGGGCACACTGTACGTGAGGCGATTTTGTTTTCGCGCAAAGGCGTGATCGATGAGAATTTCTGCAAACATAGGAATTTTAGTATAAACTATTTTACAAAAGACCCCAATGCGTGCTTGAATATTCCAGATGATCTCACGCCCCTTCATTCTAACATCTGTTGTTTTAAATCTACTTTGGGTTTTGCCAGTTTCGGCAGCCGGTCTCTTCACTTCAGATATAGAAAACGGACTCATTAAAGGGAATGCGATCCAAACGCAGCACTTTCAGTTTGAGTTTTCTGACATTGTTGGTGACCAAATGGATTCGGATGATGACGGTATTCCTAATATTATAGAGCTAACCGCCGAGGCAGCCGAGGAGAGCTGGAATATCGTTATAGATGAGCTGGGTTATGAAGAGCCGATTGAAGACGGCAGTCCCGTGATCGTTATTTTTGATGACAATGATGAATACCTCAGTTCGGGTGCTTTGGGAATAACCAGCTTGCTTAGCAATGGAAATCCTTATGTGGCCATTGACCCTTGGATGTCCGACGCCTACTTGCAAGTGACTATGGGTCACGAATTCTTTCACACCGTTCAATTTGGGTATGACCCCAGTTTTGCCTATTCCTATCAAGGAATATATTTTGCCGAAGCCACGGCCACTTGGATGGAAGACCTTCTGTTTGATGAGGTGAATGACTACGCACTTTATATCCCTGAATTTTTGGACTACATCGATTATTCTATTTTTGCTTCGGTTCTGCCCAGCGGTACTTTGTATGAATACGGAATGAACATTTGGCCTCGTTTCTTGAGTGAGTATTACGACAACGATGTTATTAAAAATGTATGGGAAACTTATTTCGATTCTAATATTGATTACGATAGTGACCTCAAACTCTATGAGGCTGTGAAGGACGTGGTGGACGACGAGGGTGGAGATTTAGAAGCCGTGTTTCAGGAATTTACCCTTTGGAATTTGAACCTAGATAGTTATGAAGAAGGAGACATCTATCCGGATATATTGATCTTAGAAGGTGAAGAAAATCAGGATTATGTGCTCAGTGATGAAAGCTATGCGCCGGCACTTTTTGGAAGCAACTACCTTTATTTTGAAAATGAGAGCGGGGACGGTGAATTCTTCTTTCACTTGGTTAAGCCTGTGGGGGTGAGTTTTGCCGTTTCTTTGGTTCCTTATGATGGAGTGAATTATGATTCTGTCGGTGCCGAGACCACCATAATTGGAAAGGATGAGGAAATGACTGAACCACTAAGTTTGGATCACATTGGTGCTCAGGATGGGGTAGTTGTTGTGATCTCTCCACTGGATATCGAATTTGACGATGGCAACAACTGGAATGTTTTTGACGAAGGGTATTTGTATTACTACCTTGCAGATTATGGGTTGAGTGAAAGTGCCTTTACGGCGCTCATGAGTGGAACGGAAGAAGAACTCACCGATGAAATTGAAGAGAGTGATGGAGAAAAAGAAGGTGAAACCACCGAATATGCAGAGGACACACGAAGTCAGGACAGTTTGACGCTTTCTATTGTGAGCTTTGATGAGAACTCTGCCACCTTCTCGTGGAATCGTTTAACGGACAGCGACATTGATGGTTACGAGCTTCGGTACGGAACCTCTTCGGGTTCTCACGCTGAAAAAATAGAAATTACTACGCCTTACACGACTTTCACTACGGCCCCCGATTTGGAATCGGGTGAAACCTACTATTTTACGCTGCGTGCCGTGGATGAGGATGGAGATCAGGTTGGAGACTCAAGTCCAGAGGTCTCTCTCACGCCTGAGGAGTGGATTTTTGATGACATCTCTTTCTCGGATCCGCACTTTGATGCCATCGATAACTTAGTGGATTTGGGAATCTTTGAAGGGTACTCCGACAATACCTTCCGTTCTGAAACTGAGATCAACCGAGCTGAACTTTTGAAGATACTGGTGGAAGGACGTGACCTTGAAATCGATGAATCTTTGAATAAGAACTGCTTCCCTGACGTGAAGGAGGAATGGTACTCAATGTACGTTTGCTACGCTAAATACAGGGGCTGGATTAAAGGTTACAGCGACGGAACTTTCCGCCCTAGCGATACTGTGAATAAAGTGGAGGCGCTCAAGATGCTCTTCAATGTTTACGAGCTAAACCTGAG
>CAYHHJ010000168.1:0-2395 GCA_964356405.1 uncultured Candidatus Peribacteria bacterium
CAGTGTCCTTGTAGGTTTCACCGGAGCAATCTCATTCATCGGCACCCTCCTCGGAGGGGCCGATGACCTTGTGTTTGGGATCACAAAAGCAGATGCCTTATTTTGCACTGCAATTCTTTTCCTCATCGCAATTTGGGTTCAGATTGCCACCATTCACCACATGATGTTGGAGAAGAAAGGAGAAATCATTTAACTCAAACGACATGAGCACCGCAAGCTGGCTTTCCATTCTACCTCCAGTCATCACCATTGTTTTAGCGATGTGGTCAAAGAAAGTTTTGCCATCCCTTCTACTGGGTTTATTGGTGGGCGCTTACTTGCTGAATCCAACGCCGATAGGAGGCCTTGAAACAGCCTTAGAAAACATTGTGAAAATCCTGTCCGATCCCATGAACTTGCAGGTCTTAGTGTTTCTCTATTTGTTCAACGGTTTGATCACACTCATTAAAAACTCTGGTGGGATGGATGCGTTCTCCCGCTGGCTAGGCCACTATGTGAAAAGTGACCGTGGAGTCCTTTACACTTTGTGGGCACTCATTCCTGTTACTTTTATTGACTGTGATTTCAGAATCGTTGGATCGGGTTCCATCATGCGTTCTCTGGCTGAGAAAAATAAAATTGGGAAGGAGCGACTGGCCTTCATGATCAACAACACGGCAAGTCCAGTGGTAGAACTGATTCCTATCGCCACGACTTTTGTGGGATTCAATATTGCCAACATCAGCCAGGCATTGGAAGCAGCTGGGATACTTGAAAAACAATCCGCCTACAGCGTTTTGCTCCACGCGATTCCTTTTGAGTTTTACAGCATTGTGGTTTTGCTCATCACATTCAGTACCATTTTTTTTCAATGGAAGAAACCTTCCGCAGAAAAAGAAATGCACCACACCAAGGAGGTTCACGAAGGAATGGATATGTCCATGGGCGCTGAAAAGCCACAAATAAAACCACGCATCTTCAACCTGATAGTTCCGATGTTAACAGTGGTCTCCCTCAGTTTTATTTTCTTTTGGAATTTCGCCACAGACCCAAACATGGCCATGTTACTGGCTTTGTCGATTTCAATAGTTGTCACAGGCATACTTTACGTCTTCCAAAAGTATCCTCTAAAGAAAATAACGGAGGACATGATCTCGGGCGGCAATGAACTCATGAGGATACTCATCATTCTTGTGGTCGCGTGGGCCTTGGGAGACGTCTCACAGGAATTGGGTTTGAGTGATTTCATCCAGCAGTTGTTGGCAAATCAGATTCCCGTATGGAGTCTACCCGTGGTGCTTTTTCTCATTTCTTCTGCAGTCACCTATTTCATTGGGGAAGGTTGGGCTGCAGCCTCCTTGATCATGCCGTTCGCAGTTTCCATGGCCGTCACTAGTGGCGCCGTGGTTCCACTTTGCGTAGCAGCAGTCATTACTGGTGGAACATTCGGGGACACCACTTCCCCCGTAGCAGGAATGACGAACATGGCCTCCGGCGTGGCCGGCGCGGATCACATCAGCTATTTAAAATACGCGAATCCCTACAATTTTGTGTCCGCAGGCGTCGCTGCCCTTTTGTTCCTAGTCGTAGGTTTCATTTATAGTCACTAGCAGTCGCAAAATTCCTAGCGATTTTTTATTTTTTTAACCTCATAAATATGGAATTCTCAAAAAAAATATGGGGAATTGTTCTGGTCGTTGGCGTTGTTGGACTTATATTCCTTTTGAACTCTTACACGTCAAACACCCTATCTATCTTATCCTATCTCATTTTACTCGCCTGCCCGTTAATGCACATATTCGGACACGGAGGGCATAAAAAATAATAATCCACGACCAAATCCTT
This sequence comes from uncultured Candidatus Peribacteria bacterium, assembly GCA_964356405.1. Taxonomy (GTDB): domain Bacteria; phylum Patescibacteriota; class Gracilibacteria; order UBA1369; family 2-02-FULL-48-14; genus 2-02-FULL-48-14. The sequence goes on from CAYHHJ010000168.1 coordinate 1,825, forward strand.
CAAAAATATGAAAAAAATTATTTCACTTCTACTCAGCACGGCACTTGTTTTAAGTGCCTGCCAAACAAACACTCCTGATGCTACTGTGGATGAAACTTCTTTGCTGAATCCCGTCGAAAGTTTCACTCATCCTCATGGGATAGCCGTGGCCATTGATGACACAAACAAACTGTATATTGCCACTCACGAAGGGCTACTAGTTTTGGAAAACGAAAAGGATTTATATCGAATTGGGAGCACGACTCACGACCTGATGGGCTTCACCCTCGATAGCAAAGACTCTCTCACGTTCTACGCCAGCGGACATCCTTCCTTTGGTGGGAACAGTGGTTTCCAAAAAACCACAGACGGCGGTGAAACATGGAATAAAGTATCGGATGGAATCGACGGACCCGTTGATTTCCATGCCATGACGGTGAGCCCAGTAAACTCAGATATTGTTTATGGGTACTTCTACGCGAAAATTCAGAAGAGCATCGATGGTGGCAAAACCTGGTCTTTACTCACAAGCCAACCAGAAAGCATCTTCAGCCTAGTGGCAGATAGGGTGGACGAGAAAACGGTCTACGCA
>CAYHHJ010000169.1:0-2386 GCA_964356405.1 uncultured Candidatus Peribacteria bacterium
ATCAGGAAGACAACATGATTGTTTTTGAAGGAGAACGTATTATTGAGCTCTACACACCTGAACATGGAGTACAAACTTTTGAGGCAACGCCTGATCGCCTGACCCACAACGGAAAGGTGCTGATTGATGTGCCTTATATCTTTGGTTGGCATACGAATGTGTTCCACCGGCCCAACAGTCCACACGGCAGCATGTCGATGTTCCTTACGCGGCACTTCAACGGTTTTGATATGGATACCGAGTTCAACATTTGGGACCTCAACACCGAAACGGGTGAACATAAGGTGCTTCGCTACGGACGGGAAGATCAAATACAGGAATAAATCTTGCTACAAAAAGATTTTCTGGTAGATTTAAGCGCGCTGGCAAGGTGGCGGAACGGTCACGCAACGGTTTGCAAAACCGTACCAAACGGGTTCGACTCCCGTCCTTGCCTCCATTCCTGTGCGAAGCACAGTTTGCTCCTGTTTGCGCCTGGGTGGTGAAATGGTATACACGCGAGACTTAAAATCTTGTGGTCGCAAGACCGTGAGGGTTCGAGCCCCTCCCCAGGCACCACTGCTCGGCGAAGCCGAGCGCATTAAAAAAAGCACCGCTTGCTCCTGTTCTAAAATATGGAAACAATCCCGCCAATTCCCAGTAAGTTTCTAAAGTTCTTCTTTGCCGGTTCTATGGTGGTCTATTTTGGAATGACCTTGCTTATTAAAGCGGTGGTTTTGACGGATATGGAAGGAGGGTTTGTTTACCTGCCGCAGGACGAAACCGCCCAGCTGCTTTTGTACGTCTTTGCTGGAGTTGCTGTGCTGAGCTTGGTACTTCAGTTTGTGGTTCCCGGGAGAATTCGATCAATGAATCCTGCCGTGAATTTGGACCCAGACATGGTGCGCTATGCCTTGTGTGAGTCCATTGCGATTCTTGGCCTTTTATTATTTTTGCTGAGTGGCCAAATGGTGGAATCGTGGGTTTTTATTGGAGTCGCTTTGCTCACCTTGTTGTTTGGAGATCGACAAGCTACAAAGGCCCTTTGAGCCAGGCTTTTCTTTCTTTTTCAGGAAAGCGTTCGATGGCGTAACGAAGCGCGATGCGTGGGAGTTTTTGGTAGTGTTTTCTCAAAAATTCTTCCAGAACTTCCCTGCTGCAATTTTTTCCAATTTCACGCAGCATCCAGCCGACGGCTTTATGCATGAGGTCGTGTAAATCGCTTAGTAAAATCTCTGCGATTTTGAGTGCATCGGTGGAATCACCTTGGCGTATGAAATGGAAGGTGGCAATCATCGCTATGCGCCGTTCCCACAGGTTTTTGGACTGAGCGAGTTTGTATAAAGGGCTCGTGTCTTTATGAAAGTAGGGACCCACAATATAAGCAGCCGAGGAATCGACGAGATCCCAGTTGTTGATGAAGGTGGTGTTTTTTAAGTAGAGTTCCACGATTTGCTTCTGATTTCCTTTTTTGAACTGGGCCACCCAAATTAAAAGGGCAGTGAGGCGTTCTTCGTGAATGGGGGAGTGTAGAAGTTTTTCTGTTTCAGCGAGCGGGAGCTCTTGAAAAGTTTTAACGACGCTGCGGATTTGTGGAACGCTGAGTCCACTGAAAATATCGCCTTCGCCGTATTGGCCTGGTCCGGTTTTAAAGAAGCGCATGGAAGCCGCCGCCCGCTCGGGAGTGGCCAGTTTTTTAAGGGCTGCCGAAACGTCTTTAGCTGTTTTTTCCATAACTTCGAGCCATCACAGTGGCCCCCAATACAAAGAAGGGGAGGCTCAGCATTTGGCCGGTGGTGAGATTGAAAAAGCTTTCGTGAAGAGGGAACTCTTTGAAGAATTCCACTGTGAAGCGCATCGCAAAATAAAGCATGAAAAAGAGTCCAAAGAAGAAGCCGGGTTTGGCCGTAGGCACTCGCCTCTGCTCGGCGGTTTTATATTTCTTGAGCCAGAGAGGGAAGAGAATAGCAAAAAGTAGCATCCCATAGCCAAATTCGTAGAGTTGCGAAGGGTGACGGGTCAAATCATCCACGCGAGTGAAGATCACTCCCCAGGCCACATCGGTCACGCGTCCCACGAGTTCGCTGTTGAAGAAATTTCCGAGTCGAATTAAACTCACGGGAAGTGTTGCAACCACCACAATGATATCGGCGTAATCAAATAGCCGTACTTTTTTATTGCGCCACAAGAATAGGCCGTAGGCAATGATGAGCCCAATCGCGGCGCCGTGGCTGGCGAGTCCGCCTTCCCACACTTTTAGAATCTGCACAGGGTTGGCCAAGTAATAGTCGAGTTCGTAAAACACAATATGTCCAAAGCGTGCGCCCACGATAAGGCCAATGATTAAATAAACGGAAAGTTTATCGAGCGATTCAAGAGAAAGATTTTTCTTGGTCACCATGAAGCG
>CAYHHJ010000170.1:0-2368 GCA_964356405.1 uncultured Candidatus Peribacteria bacterium
GTTCCATATTCCTGGCAACGCGCATAGAGATCCTTATCTGATAACTCCTGAATGTCCATAAAAGTGGGGTTAAAGTTGCCCACCTGGCAGTGATTAACCTGACAATACCACAAAAGGTGAGTACATGCTCACCATTAGACTAGACAATACTTAAAAATAAGCTACTATATAGTCTTTCTATGGAATCAATACAAGAGCCATCCCTGGACGAGAGAGTGAAGCATGTCCTCAATCATCACTTCACTGATCCACGAGCCGAAAATCTAAGAGCAGTTCTTTCTTACTTAGGCTTAAGAGAAGGTGAAGAAATAGGAACCGGCGAGCTCCGAAATGTGGTCACAGGCGCAAGTACCGATGCGACTTCAAGAGTTTTGAGGAGGTTGAATCGACTTTTGGATGAATTTGGAGAGACTCTGGGTCTTAAGCTTATTCAGACGAGACGAACTTCCGCGGAGACTTTTTATCGCTTGGTTTTTTTGGCAGGTTCAGTAGTCACCAATAAAACTAAACTAGCCACATTGTCACATGTTCCAACGCACCTTCCACTGGATGAAGCTAGTTTTAGAAGAACGAGTCGCTTGATTTCCTTACCACTTTTACAGGAACCTCCTTCTGAAAAAGAAACCACCTCTCTTTTTACCAATGCACGATTTGTACGTCCCGAAGATAATGAGCTCGAGTATTTACGCTTACTCACTGAAGCTGCTCGCCGTAAAATGTCCTGTAGTTTTGCTTGGCTTCGTTCACAGTTGGACATCCCAGTTAAAGATAAGCGTCTCTTAAGTAATTTTAGACAAACTACGGTGGATAGTGCTGCAGAAATTGGGTTTGTGGTAGACGCGCTTCGTAGCAGACATCATGGAATTTTTTTCGTTAACCATGATGCGCGTGAGCGTGTACTTTTAGAAAAATTTAGCGGAAAAAATGAAGTGAACACCTGCTTGGATAAGACTATTGCTTTTGACGGCGAAATCTTGGAAGCACGTTTAAAAAAAATAAATCTTTTAGAGCTGCCTAGAGAGAAACGGAAAGCCATTCGTCTTATAGCTCAAGCGCAAGCAGAAGCTAAACCCATCCATCGCGGCGAATTTTTACGTCAGTCGGGTTTCACTAAAGAGCAGTATGGCTACTTGCACCATAAATCCCAAGTCAAACGCTATGACTGGGGTTTTTATATCCGAATGAGAAGCGACGACACTATGCAGTGTGTTTTAATCGATACTGAAAGTATAGATCAATCGGAATAGCCGCTCCTAATGATGAAACTTCTCATGCACCTCCCGCAGACGCTCGTTCGTCGAGTGCGTATAAATCTGTGTGGTGGTAATTGAAGAATGTCCGAGCATCTCCTGCACGCTGCGAATATCCGCTCCGTTGTGAAGTAAATCCGTCGCAAAGGAATGACGCAGCAAATGCGGTGTCACGCGCTTTCCAATCCCCGCCAAGCGACCCGCTTGCCGTACTACCTCTTCCACCGTGCACGCCGTGAGCCGCCGTCGTTCGCCCAGCCCCAAACTCTCATCATCCCGATTCCGGCTAAAACTGATAAACACCGGCTCCCAATTGTCCGTCCGCTCGCTTAAATACAGCTTCAGCCACTTCACGCAGCGCTCCGACAAAAACACAATCCGCGGCTTTTTTCCCTTCCCTCGAACGGTGAATTCCCGCCGCTCCAAATCCACCTGTGATCGGTTCAAGCCAACGAGCTCCGAAACGCGCAAACCCGTTGAATACAGCGTCTCCATCATCGCCCGGTTGCGCGGCCCCGCCTTTTTTTCCAGTGCAATCACCTCAAACAACCTTTCAACTTCCTCGCGCGTCAAAAAATCCACAATCCGCTCAGGCACTTTTTTCAAATCCACCTTCTCCGGAGACAGTGAGGGAATGTCATTCCGCGCCAAATATTTCAAAAATGCCCGCAGCGCAATCAGGTGATAATTCTGCGTTTTCACGCCCAGCCCGTGATCCCGCCTGTCCACATAACGATTCAAAAAAAGCTGATACGAATGCACCTCATCCAGGCTCAGCGCAGCCAAATCTCGCCCTTCGTAAAACTCAGCAAAACGCTGCAAATAATGGTGATAATTTTCGATGGTTTTCAGCGACTTATTCTTCCCCACCTCGAGGTGTTCAAGAAATCGGGTGATCTGGCGCTGGAGAGTTGTCACTTCGGTCATGCTACGAGTATACTCGCCTCACCCCACGCAACAAATGATCGAGTTCAAAAACGCCACGAAAAAATACGGAGACCGCTTGGTGCTCGACAATGTGAGCCTTCAGATCCAAGGAGGCGATTGGCTGTGGCTCACCGGTGCGTCCGGAGCCGGAAAAACTACCCTTGTGCACTCGCTCATCGGAGCCGTTACGC
>CAYHHJ010000171.1:0-2346 GCA_964356405.1 uncultured Candidatus Peribacteria bacterium
TTGAAAAGGCGCCCGCTGGAGGCGTCTGCCAAGTTTCGACCACTATTTATCGCGCGGCACTCGACGCAGGACTCGAAATCACTGAACAACGCCCTCACAGCCTTTACGTGATTTACTACAACGACTACGGCGACGGACTCGACGCCACAGTCTTTCCTGGTGAACAAGATTTAAAGTTCGTGAACAACACCTCAAGTGACTTATTGATGGTGGCGCAAGAAGAAGGCTACTACGAAGCGGTGATTCGTTTTTATGGAGAAGACGACGGTCGCGAAACCACACTCATCGGCCCTTACACCGCCAGCAATCAAACCGAAGAAACCCAGGCAGAGCTCGGCAACTTAGGCATCGGAGACATGGCCTGGAAGTACTTGATCACTTGGGGAGATGGCAGCACCAACGAATCCTGGATTCATTCTTCTTATATGAGCATCGCCAAACAACACAAAGAAGCCCCAGCGGAACTCAGCACGGACCACCTATAGAAGCTCCTCCAGAAAGGTCTTGAAGGTAGACGAAAAGCGGTTATACTTGGCGCGAATATTCCAAACGCACCGCTGTGCGTAGCACTAACCCCACCCGTAATGCGAGTTGCAATCAATGGCTTTGGACGAATCGGACGAATGATTTTTCGCGCCAATTTGATGAACCCGACCATCGACATCGTGGCCGTGAACGACTTGGGCGATCCTGCTCAAACCGCTCAACTGCTGAAATACGATTCCAACTACGGCACCTTGCCCATGAAAATCGAAGGACTGCCAGGTAAACTCATTGTGGATGGAAAGGAAACTATCCTCGTTCAAAATCGCGATCCTCTTCTCCTCCCTTGGAAGGACCTCAACATCGACCTCGTGATTGAATGCACGGGCGCTTTCACCACTCGTGAAGGAGCTTCCAAACACATTCAAGCGGGCGCAAAACGCGTGATGCTTTCTGCTCCCGCCAAAGACGAAATCGACCACACCTTGCTCATGGGTGTGAACCACACCGAGTACGATCCTGTTAAGGATTTCATTATTTCCAACGCCTCCTGCACCACCAACTGTCTCGCTCCCGTCGCAAAAGTTCTCAGCCGAAGTTTTGGCATCAAACGCGGACTCATGACCACCATCCACTCCTACACCAACGACCAAAACCTCACCGACAACGACCATAAAGATTTACGCCGCGCTCGTGCCGCCGCCATGAACATGATCCCCACTTCTACTGGAGCCGCAAAAGCCATCGGGCTCGTGCTCCCTGAACTTGCTGGGAAACTCCACGGCATCGCCATCCGCGTGCCCACCCCTGTTGTTTCTTTGGTGGACCTCACCGTGGAACTCGACAAAGACGTGACCGCCGAAGAGGTGAACGCCGCCATGAAGGCCGCTGCAGAAGGAGAAATGAAAGGCTTCCTTGGCTACACGGATCAGCCCCTTGTTTCAATGGATTTCAAAATGGATCCACACTCCAGCATCTTCGATTCTCTCGAGACTCAAGTGCTTGGAAAAACGGGCAACCTTGTCAAAGTGCTCGCTTGGTACGACAACGAATGGGGCTACTCCATGCGTTGCATCGACCTTGCCGCTTACATGGCAAGTCGCGCATAAAGTCCACCCAAATGATTCTTCAATTCGGCATTCACACCTGCCTCAGTTTGATTTGAGAGGTATTTACGAACCTGTGCCACCAAAACTAGAATCCGCTCCCACTCTCCTTCTTGAAGATCCAAGGCGCGAGCACTGATTTCAAGCAAAGATAAATTCGCTAAGTGATTCATCGCAGCACGACGATTGAGAACATCTCCTTTCAAACAACAGTCCTCATAAACCGCAAAACCTTCGGCAAACATTCCTGCTTCGGGAGAACCAAGCTGCTCCAACATCTCACTACGAGTGGCCTGCTTCACAGGAGGCTCCGCCTGCCTCACCCTGCTCCACTGCAAATACAAAAGGTACATGTCTGCCTCATTACTAAAGACCTGACAGTCTCGTTCCTGACGAGGATCTTCTCGCTCGGTTCCTCTTAAAGAGCTCAACGCCGTCGAAGCTTTTCCAAAGAACAGCTTCGCAGCTTCATGGGGTTCAGGCTTATTCTCACCATAAATCAATTTGACTCTACCCGCTAAAATCCGCCATTCTGCTGCCCGAAGTTCAAGCTCAAACAGAGAGCCTGGCTCTTTGTCTTCCTCCTTCAACAAAACGCTGTATTCATGAGCAAAAGCATCTCGAAGACTTTCTTGGTCTTCAAAAGCCCTTCCAGCTATAGGATTGAGCTTCAAATCATAAAAAGAGGCGGAAGAGCCCAGTGCTCGCAAAACCCTAGACTTCAAAGCATCTTCTTCATCTTTAGATGGATTAACCT
>CAYHHJ010000172.1:0-2311 GCA_964356405.1 uncultured Candidatus Peribacteria bacterium
CTGAGAAAGGCAGAACTGTTGTTTTACAACAATGCAGCCTCCCACTTACAAAGAGCTTTTTATGACGCCCCCATGGGAAGCTATGAAGAAAGTAATGGTTACAGAGAAAAACATGGATTCGATTTTGTAAAAGCTTGGGATGAAAGCCTAACAAGCGCAAGCGAAGGACTTTCGGGTATTGATTTCGATAGAATAGAACCTGAACGCCAAAGTTATGACTTCTTTTCCCTCCAGGATAAACTGGTTTGGAACGGTAAATTTTATGGATTGGGAGAAGATAAGTTCTTTTTCTCAAGCTCATTCTACGACTCCACTGGCAAAGCGCACTGGTATAGGTTAACCGGGCATTGTGATGAGCCACTTACTTGGGAGATACCACTCTGTGAAGCTAAAGAGCGCGGACTTATTCGAGTGACCAATCACTACCGTGATACTTGGGATCAAACCCAGCCCAATTATTACGGCACCCCAATCTTGCCTTCAATGGACGTCCCTTACGAATTGTTGGATATGATCGCTCGTGAAAACGTAGCGGCCAAGCTAGCCGATTAAGCCTATTCTCCCTTCACCACAGTGAGCGTCTTCTTGCCAGGAACCAATTCCTTGCCTAAATTTTTTTATAAGCGGAGTATGAAAAATACTATTAACCCCTCATCCTATGGCAGGCATCGGCGATTTTCTCAAAGCTTCGATAGTGTCTTGGTTGCTTGGCGGAGGTATTTTCTTTGCCATCCTTATCTACTTCCTTTTCTTTAGATAAGACCCACTGTTGTCAGTCTTCCAACAACGCGAAATTTACTATCATTTTGATCTGCTAATTTGCAAACTGGCAAATTTCACTTTTGCATGTTTTTACAGTTTCAGCAGTACAATTCTAAAGCCTGGTGACGTGGGGCTGTAGCTTAATTGGTTAAAGCCTCAGGTTAGTCATCTTGAGAGATACGGGTTCAACTCCAGCCAGCTCCACCAGGCACTTTTTTTATAAACAAAAAACTCCTTCCTTTCGGAGGAGTCTTTGTAGTCACCTTGAGAGTCTGTAGTTAACAGCTCAGGTTGATTCAATAGTACCACGCCCAATGCTATCGTGCAAGCTTTGTAAACTCTCACGCCCAATTACGCCCCCAGCCCCATTTCCACCGCTTCAAGCACACGAGTGTGTACAGTTTCACTTATAGGAGCTTTATCAACCTCCAAGGCCTCATTTGCAGCTAACGTCGCTGCTTCAGGAGTTACCACACCCCATCGTCCTTGGTCTTCGTAAGTATCCCCTCGGCCACTCAATCCTGGAATATCCATATGATATCCACCGTCTTCTCCGTAGGCTGTATTTCCTTGATTCATTTTAGGTTTAGTTGAGCCAGTAGAGTACTTGAGATTTCCTTATTGTCAAGTTTTAAAAAAGGGGAGTACAGTCCCGTACTCCCCGATTCAACGTTTGTTTAGTAGCTGAGATTACGCAGTCTTCTTCTTTCGCACGATCTTGATCGGCTTAGAAAGAGCTGGACCTTCATGTTCGCTCTTAGCTGGCTTCGCAGCCTTAGGAGCTTTTTCCTCCTTAGCCTCTTTCTTAAGTTCCACTGCTTTTTCCACCTTCACTTCTTTCTTAGCTTCTTCCTTAGGCATTTCCTTCTCAACCTTAGCCTCTTTAACAGGCTTGAGTGCAGAAGTGTTCATGCCCATTGATTGGAGCGCCTTGATGATGATATCCATCTTGAAATTCAACATTTCGAACTGAGCCTTGTAGCTCTCAGTAGCTTGAGGCTTGTCGAAACGGGGTTTGTCTTCGAAGCGAGGTTTTTCAAAGCGAGGCTTGTCTTCGTAACGAGGACGGTCGAAATCTCGACGTTCTCCACGATCGGAGCCACGGTCATTTCGTTCAAATCCATTGTTACGTCGGTCGTTGCTTCCTTCTTCGAAGTCATCCTTCTTGAAACAGCTTCGGCAGAAAACTGGTTTTCGTCCGTTTGGTTTGAAAGGTACTTCACATTCGTCGCCGCAATCGCTGCAAACGGTTTGGTGCATTTCAGGTTTTTCGCGATCTCCTCCGAAATCACGGTCTCCTCCAAAGCTTCGTCCGCCGCCAAAACTTTTCTTTGGCTTCCAGCCGCCTCGGTCATCATTACTATAGTTTCTCATGTTTTGCGTGGGTTAGTTTTGCAAAGAGCCGAATTTTATTGCATAATCATATTAAAAGCAAGGCGAAAGCTAAATCCCTATACAGCCTCAAAGCGAGCGCAGTCCTTAGCGAAGAGTCGTTTGGAGAGATAGTAAATAGAGTGCGTGATGAAATAAGCACCCAGTACATCGATGG
>CAYHHJ010000173.1:0-2303 GCA_964356405.1 uncultured Candidatus Peribacteria bacterium
TTGCTCAGGGCTCAGATCTTCCCGTTTGAAACTTTTGATGAATCCAGAAATGTCTCGCTGAAAGAAATAAGGATCCGCAAAGGGTTTGAGTGGACCGCCAATCGTCGCTTCATCCAAAATCGCTTGAAAAATCTGCACCGCCTCCACGTCCGAAAGGGCTTCGAGCTCGCGAGCGAAAAGAAACTTTTCCGGATTGGTTTTTATGACTTCGTTGCAGAATGAATGGAAGGTATGGATGCGCACGTAATAGGCTGGCGTACCAATGAATTCAAAGAGGCGCTTTCGCATGGCGGCGACCCCCGATTCGGTGAAGGTCAGACACAAAATATTCTGAGGACTCATTTGAGTTTCCTTCAAAATTCGTGCGATTCGCAACGTGAGGATTTGAGTTTTTCCTGTTCCAGGGCCCGCAAGCACCATCATCGGGCCTTCGATGGAGTCCACCGCGGCTTTCTGCTCAGGGTTTAGTTTGGAATAGGCTTCATCAAAGGTCATGGCTGAGGTGGATCTGGGCTTTACGGATCAATTCTTTCGCATTTTCGTAAGTCAATTGAGCCAAAGATTCCTCATAGGGCAACCAAATGAAATTCTGATGTTCAAAAGAAATGGCCACTGCTTCTTCCTTAGTTTCTGCCAAGAAATAGACCACCACTTTTTTGACGCGATCTTTGTAGCCACGGTTGAATTCGTAATACATCGATTCTCGATAACCTGGGATGAATTCCACTTGAACGATTCCCGTTTCTTCCTGAAGTTCACGACGAGCCGTGGCCTCTTCATCGGCGTCTATTTTTTCTACGTGCCCTTTAGGGAAATCCCAATGTCCTCCAGGGTAGTGAAGCAATAAAAATTTGACGCCTTCCGTGTCGCGGCGAAAAACAATGATCCCGCAGGATTTTTCATGCACGCTACGCCTGGGACGTGAGATTGAAGGCTTTCTATTCTCCATATTCTAATCTTAGTTGAGCGTAGTGTAGCACGGAGGAGGATTGAGGGGCGAGATGGAATTAATTGTAGGTCGAATCTGTTGAAATTACACTAGGTAGACTTATTCCTGATCTTGATCCACTCAATAATTCTGGGATGCACCACCGGACCACGTTAGAGAGCTGAGGCACTCTTGAGGAAATCCTTAACAACCAGGGGTAAGCTGACAAAGTTCCTTTATTCTGCGCAACTTTTACCAGTCTTCTCACTTCATCCGGGTCTGCGATTAACCCTTCTCCTTTGTGTTCGGGGAGTAGTATGATTTGAGAATCTACATGTGGATCAATTGTGGCCGCAGACCTGAAAGCCATTGCTGCCGTATCCATGTAGTAGCGCGTCTGCGCGTCTGCTGTTGTAGCTGCTTTTACACCTGCAGGTGTTTCTTTCAGGATACGCCCCTCTTGAGTGGAACCATTGTTCGCACCTAAGCCTGCCGACCTGAGCAAACTTTGCTTCCCTACATTGACTAAACCTCTAGCTCTCAACCTTCTGTTGTCTCCTTGCATGGCGGCAGCCAGTTGTTCGGCAATTTTTTCCTTTAAACCAAGCGGTTCAAGCCTATTTTCATTGGTTTGAAGTGCCGCATCAATTGTCCTCGTTAACCAGGCTTCTTCTTCTGGAATTAAATCCGCCCCTAAACTTAAGGACCCCATCCTTACCGTTTGTCCAATGAAGTCTAAGCGGTCTTGCACAGAGTCCTGCCTCATTCTTATATGTTATTAATAAGAGATGATTGTATTCCACTTGCCGATCTAATCAAACATTTCAGGGTTTTGTCAGGTCTTTTGTGCTAGCGTGAGGGAATGATTCATGGTCTCCTCAAACTTTTCTTCCCTAGTTTATGCCTGGTCTGCGGGTACCTGGATGAACCTCTGTGCCTGAAGTGCCGCGAGGCTTTGCCCTTTGAGCCACATGTACGAACTATCGAAAGCACGGACGGTGCTGTGATGAAAGTGGCTTCGGGCTGTTTCTACGAGCCTGACTCTGTTTTGGCGAAATTGGTGCATGGGCTCAAATACAAGCATCAAGCGGATGTCTATCGTTACTTCGCTCCGACGCTGCGACGAAGCTTGGAGCTGTTTTGGGAGCCGAGTGAGGTGATTTTCGTACCCGTGCCTCTTCACAAAAGCCGCCTCCTCGAGCGTGGTTACAATCAAGCGGAACTCTTGGCTAAAACCATGGGCACGTACTTTGGCTGCCCCGTCTTGGATGTGCTGGAACGTGTGAAAGACACGGGTCATCAGGCCCAATTGGAGCAAGACGCACGTCATGAAAATATGAAGGCCGTCTTTCGGGTGCGTGAGCCGTGCAAAAAT
>CAYHHJ010000174.1:0-2279 GCA_964356405.1 uncultured Candidatus Peribacteria bacterium
AGTAAGCCTTGTATCCGGCTTTTTGCAAAGTTTTGACGATTTGAATGGCGGTGGAGTGCATAGGCTATAGGCTTTGGATGAGTTCTCCTGGAGAGGAAATCATGAATTTAATAGGTGCATTTTTCATTCTCGATGATTTAAAGTCTTTTTTATCGAGAGTAATGAGCACATCAACTTTCAAGAATTGTGCCGAGTGGAGAATAGGTGCATCTTTTTGGATGATCCATTCTGTCCATTTTTCAATTTCTATCCCTGAATGCTCGGTTTGGTCTATTTTTTTGAGTTCACTGACCAATGTGTACAAACGAGGTAGGCTCGCCCGGCCAACTTTACGAAGAATATTTCTTTTTGCTTCGTTTAAAGCATAGAGGCTTGTGAACAGTTCAACCTTACCGACTTTCGCCAGTTCAAAAAGCATGGAAGAACCTCCATTTGGAGAGTGTGTTGCTGTAAAAAATATATTGGCATCCAAAAAAAGTCTCTTCATGCTTATTTCTTAAGAAGCTGTTCCAGTTTTTTTATAGATTTAGCATCTAAACGATCGTCTGCAATCCACTCTTCAACTTCTTTGTCCGTGTAGAAAGCAGGATCTGAGCCTGGGTATTCAAGCTTCACAAATAGTACACCTTTACTGGTGAGTTCAGCCTGTAAAAGTGAGTCTTCGGAGATACCTAGTTTTTCACGAAACTCCACAGGAATAGTGACCATTCCTTTGGCCTGCGTTCGAACTACTTTAGTTGGAGACATGTTGATAAGTTAGAAAGTAGGAAATTCTAACTTTATTATAAGTCCATATTTCAGTTTTAGCAAGTTAGTGACATGCATAACTAAAGTTTCCTTAGGGATTCAAAAAGCTCTTTTTTACTCCTATAAGTCTTTACTCCAATTCCCTTTTCAGCTTCAGCTAGGCCCTTCCGAAGTTTTTCGTTGGGGACTTTACTTGGTAAGAGTTGAGTCAATTTGGATTGCATGCGTATATAAGACATAGATTAGAAGTTGGTGACAAAGAACGACAGGATTATAAATGGTTGTTTTATAAAAGTCCTGACAAAAACCTGAAATTTTCGGAGAAAATTATTCTGGGCGATAGGCTTTCAAGAGAACTTGTACCGCGAGGGCACTTTGTGCCCGGGCACAAAGCTTGGCAAGCTCACGGTTTCACAGTATAAACGAACCATGCTGATTCTCTCGATTGAAACCTCTTGTGATGAAACTTCCGTGGCCGTGGTTCGCGATGGGCGCGAAGTACTGTCTAATATTATTGCGTCGCAGATTGCCAAGCACACCGAAACGGGCGGCGTGGTGCCGGAAGTCGCGGCGCGCGAGCACATTAAAGTGATGATTCCGGTTTTGAAGCAGGCTATGAGCGAGGCGAAGGTGACTTGGGACGACATTGATTCCATTGCGGTGACGCGATTCCCCGGTTTGAAAGGCTCCCTGATTGTAGGGCGCTGTACCGCGAGCGCGCTGGCTTACGCCAAAGACAAACCGCTGATTGAGGTGAATCATATTCATGGGCACATGTATTCCACGTGGTTACTCGGCCACTCGCCGGAGGCGAGCGTTCCTGTTCCTGAAACACTCCCGGAATACCCCATTTTGACTTTGACGGTTTCCGGCGGACACAACGAACTCGTGCTGGTGGAAGGTCCAGGAAAGTTCACTATTTTGGCCGAAAGCATTGATGACGCGGCGGGTGAAGCCTACGACAAGGTGGCGCGGCTCCTGGGCCTGGGCTACCCCGGTGGACCGGTGATTGAAAAACGAGCGCTGCTGGGCAAACCCACTTTCAAGTTCCCTATTGGCCTCCCCAAAGAAAATAAATTCAGTTTTTCCGGCCTAAAAACGGCGGTTTTGTACCATGTGCAAGAAAATGCCGACAAACTCAGCGATGAAAGTTTTGTGAACGACACCGCGGCGAGCTTTCAAAAAGCGGCCGTGGCCGCGCTGGTGCTTAAGTTGATGAGGGCGCTGCAAGATCACAACGTAAAAGAAGTCCATCTCACAGGAGGCGTTTCCGCCAATAAGGCTCTGCGTGCCAAAATTGAAGAAGAGCTCAGCCATCTTAGCCATCCGCCCATTTTCCGCTTTCCCAAGCGCATGAGCTACTGCACCGACAATGCCGCCATGATTGCAGCGGCAGCCTACCACATGTTATGATTCGCTCTAATTAATTTTGCTATGCCAGAGAAACCTTCAGACGACATAATTGACGATACGGTCATTGTCCCAAAAGAGGAGCCAGAGGATGACACTCCAGCTGGACCCTACAATCCCAG
>CAYHHJ010000175.1:0-2240 GCA_964356405.1 uncultured Candidatus Peribacteria bacterium
ATCCAAGAAAGGGAGAGTTCTCATTTTGGCAAAAAAATGAGTTTTTATTATTAATTTTTTATTTTTATGTCTGAATCTTTAGATACTGGTGTGGCTATTGAAGCAGAAGCTCCTGCGTTAAATAGACTTCAACGTTTGGGCCAAAGCTTTGATGAGCTTACGGCTTCAGTTCGTGCGCCTTTTGAAAAGTTAATCGCAGATTTGATCGCTGGGATTGCTGCGACACCAAAACCTAGTGACGCTCCAGCTGCTTCTGCTTCTACTTACGATAAAACCCCTTCTTCTTCCACTGGTGGTTATTTAGAAGATTTGAAAAAGTTTTTTTAAGCCCTAGGCTTGCCAGTTGCTTCATCCTCCTCTTCAATGAGCAGGTATGAAGATTGTAATTTTAAGTTTTCGTTCACGTGATCCTGAGCCAGCGGTGGAGGACCTTAAACTGGTTCAAGCTGCTCGGGACTTAGGGCACGAGGCTCTGCTCATTCCTGCTTGGGAATGTAGTATTGAATACCACGAGGGGGAAACGGTTTATTGGAAAGGGAGCGAATTCCCTGACATCGAGGCCTTGATACCGCGGGCGCGGTTTGTGGAGCATAGCGAAACACAGCTTCATTTGCTGCGGCTTTTGGAGAAACGGTTTCCCACTTTGAATAAAGCTGAGGGGATTGCGGTGGCAAAAAATAAAATTAAAACGGTGGAAATTTTAAATCGAGCGGGTTTAGCCATGCCTCGTAGTTTTATCATTGAAGACCTTGTTGGTTTTACTGCGGCCGTGGAAAAATTGGGCGGCTATCCGGTGGTGTGGAAGGCTCCTTATGGAACTTTTGGCATGGACGTGCATTTGGTCCATTCTTATGAAGAAGCGGAAAAACTTTTTGAATCTTATTTACGTGCAGAATCGGCTATGAATTTTCTTATCCAGGAATTTATTGTGGAATCCGCAGGCAGAGACACCCGTGTTTTTGTTTTGGATGGCGAGGTGGTGGCGGCAATGGAACGTCGGGCACAAGAAGGAGAATTTAGATCCAATGTGGAATTGGGTGCGAGTACGCATTCCGTAGAAATTGAAGAGAGGGTGAAAAATTTAGCCATTCAGTCCGTGAAGGCTTTAGGTCTGGATTATGGAGGAGTGGATATTGTTCACAGCAAACGAGGGCCGCTGGTCTTAGAAGTGAACGCGAACGCAGGCTTTAAAACTTTGGAGGAAACCAGTGGAGTGAATATTGCGGCTGCGCTTATTCGAGCCGTCGTGCGACGCACTCGCTAATGTGTACGAGTAGTTCGTAAGGAATCATACCGGCCGCAGCGCTTTGCTGAAGCACGGAGTTTTTTTGTTTGCTGTGGCGCGAGTACACAATCACGGGGTCGAAGAGTTTGGCTTCAGTTTGGCTCAAATCGATCATGCACATGTTCATGCATACGCGTCCTAGGATGGGACATTGCACGCCGTTCACTTCCACAAAACCTTTATTGCTCAGGGTGCGAGGCAGCGCTTCGTAATAACCCACGGGCACCACGCCAATGGTCATGTCTTTGTCGGCGGTGAAGGTGCCACTGTAGCTCACGGTTTCGCCGCGCTTCAGTGTTTTTATACTCACGAGCGTGGATTCGAGCTCTAGTGCTGGCTGAAGGCCTTCTATATAAAAAGGGTCTGTGGGTTCGAGGGCGGGAATGCCGTAGAGGCTGATGCCCAGGCGCATCATATTCATTCCGCTGTTGTTGATTTTGGGCGCGCCGGCGCTATTGCCGCAGTGAATCCATTTTGGTGTGATCCCGGCTTCGCGTAGCAATTCCACAGCTGCTTGGAAGCGCGCCATTTGTTCTTCTGTTTTGTGGTTCTCCATGTTGTCCGCGTCCGCAAAGTGTGTGTAAATCCCCTCTATCTTTAGTTTGGCTTTTTTAAACTCAGGCAGACATTCGCGCAGCTCGTCTAAAGAAAAGCCCATGCGTGAAAAGCCCGTTTCAATTTTGAGGTGCACGGGCACGCCGAGCTTGGCAAAAACCTCGGCTCCTTCTTTATTGAACACGGAAAAGTGAAAGGGAAGGCGTCGGCCTTTTAAATTGTCTGGATGGGTGCAGCCTATAATAAGAATCGGTGTTTTGATGCGCGCTTTTTTGAGTTCGTAGGCTTCGTAGAGCGAATCCACTATAAAGAAAGGCGCCTTTTCGTCGTCCAAAGCCTTGGCTACCAGAGTGAGTCCGTGGCCGTAGGCGTTGGACTTCAGCACCGGGCACACGGCTTG
>CAYHHJ010000176.1:0-2221 GCA_964356405.1 uncultured Candidatus Peribacteria bacterium
TCGTTGCACGAGCCGTTGAGGTAGTGCTTTGATCAAACGCGGTCACCGTAACGTCGCATTCAGCTCCGGGCGCACCATTTAGCATGGTCAAAGCCAGGTTGTGCGCGGTCTTCACTTCCATCTCATCCGTTACCACGGGCAAAAGATCGATATCATCCGCATCGTCACATTCCACTTGAGAAACGTAAGCCAAGGTCGCCGCGCTCACCACAAAATCCAAAGTGTCCGTAGCAGGGTCAATCACGCTGTCTTTAGGAGTGGTGAAGGTGATGGTGTAAGGCGCAATCAGGCTGCAAGAAGTCAGAATCAAAACGAGTGAAAGGGGAAGGATGGCGAAGCGTCGCATAGGCGGAGGTTAGATGGACTAAGCGTACTGAATCACCGCCAAACTCGCAAGCGCAGCCGTTTCCATTCGCAGCACACTTTCTCCAAGTTGGAACAAAGTACCACCCGCCGCACGAATGGCTTCGAGCTCTTCCTGAGTCAGCCCGCCTTCGGGTCCAATAATAAGATTGATGTCTTCGTTGGCGCCGAGCTTTATATCTTTTAAACACGCGTCGAAAATCCTTGGGTCACCGGCCATCAATTTTCCGCTGGGTGGATTTTCTAGGAGTGCATCCAGTTCCATCGCTTCATGCATCTCAGGTAAAAAGGGGTTCTCGCATTGTTCGGTGGCTTCTTTCACAATGGCGAGCAAACGTTCCTGCTTCTTTAAAAATTTTACTTGGCAGCGACTGGTGATGAGTGGAATGAGGTCGGTGGCGCGCAGCTCAGTGGCTTTTTGCAAAATAAATTCAAAGGTTCCCGGTTTTTTGGAAAGGGCACAGTAGAGTCGGAGCTTGCGCGCGGGCGCCGGAGTCACGGTTCGATTCTGCACGTGCAGCACCGCCACTTTGGAATGCAGTTCTTCAACAGAGGCTTCAGCCTTGGCGCCTCTACCGTCCATAAGTATGCATTTATCCCCTTTGCGAAAACGAAGCACCTTGGTCATTTGCTGCAAAGTATTGCGATCAAAAATGCGGACTTTGTCAGCTTCGAGTGGATGGGGAAGTATGAAGTGTTGCATAGCGCGTGGTTATTTAAAGTCTTCCCTTTGTTGCGGCGTCATGTAAGGCAGCCCAAGTTGCTCAAAAATTTCTTCTTCAGTGCTGCTTGCTAGTAATTTTTCACCTTCATAGAGGCCGTATTCGTTGATCTTCCAGCCACGTTTCAGCGCGATGGTGCGCACATGGATGTTGAAGTGTTTAGGCCCGGTGAAATAAAACAGCGCGGCGCCAAAACTTTCCTCTGGCACGGCTCGCAAGTCCACTTGCATATCCATTTCAGTTACAATGCTGCACTTGGTTGCGCCATCCGCGAGCACTTGTTTGAGTCCAGGGTAAGCCAAAAAGTGCTTCATCATGGCCTCGTGATTTGATCCGGTCGTTAAAATATCCACGTCCCCAATGGTATTCATTTTGCGGCGCAGGCTTCCGGCGTATTGAATCTGATCAAAGGCCTTGCAGCTGCGCAGATAAGCGATCATATCTTCGGCTTGTTTCAGTGCCACTGCGTACGGTGTGCGCTCCTTCAAGTGCGTCATCTGCGAAAGCGATTCCATAATGGCGGACTGACTTTTTTCTCCCATGCCCGGTAGGGTGGCCAGCGCTCCGCTTTCACCAGCCGCGCGCAATGCCGCCACATCGTGAATATCCAATTGCTCCATAAAGAGTTTCACCTTTTTTGGTCCAACGCCACGCACGCGCAGCATCTGCAAAACCCCTGGACCAAGTTTGCGAACCAGCTCCTCATACATCGGCGTGGTACCGGTTTTAATGATGTCGATGATTTTGAGTTTAAGCTCCGCTCCCACACCCGGGATCTCTTCCAAGGCATCGGCGTCTTTTTCATACATCTCCTGCAAATCCTGAGGCAGGCCTTTTATAACTTCCGCCGCACGTTGATACGCCCGTACACGAAAAATATTCTCGCCCTGCACTTGGAGCAGGTCCGCGATGTCCATGAAAATTTGTGTGACTTTATCGTTGATCATAGGCTCTTATGGTAAAATATTTTCATGAAAATCGCAATCATTGGAGGAGGGGCCGCCGGAATGATGGCTGCCGCCGCTGTACTTGAGACCAATCCAGAAGCCGAAGTGGTGCTTATTGAAAAAAACGCGAGCCTCGGACAAAAAGTGATCATTTCAGGTGGGGGACGCTGCAATGTGACCACAGGATTT
>CAYHHJ010000177.1:0-2211 GCA_964356405.1 uncultured Candidatus Peribacteria bacterium
ATAAACTTCAGAGCTAAGTTCATCTGGTTTAATCCCGTCTTGCTGTTTATATACCAAGGCGATTGTATCCTTATAAGGAGGTTCGTTGAATCGACCCGCGCCCATGGTATGGGGTTGAAGCACTACTTTTAGGTTCGGTGCCATGGCTTCACCAATACCATAGAGTGTTTCGATGCCTTGTGTGTGCATGGAAACGTGGATAGCTGCTATATCTCTTGTCAAAGGAACCTTAGTTTCACCTGGGGTTCGATTCCAATCTACGCCAATACGACCTCCAATCGTTGGATGTATCCAGAGTGGTTTTAAGCCTTCACCTAAAAGACGATCTGTAATATGGCTACTGAGCTCCGTGGCTCCGCTATCACCCAATATATCTCCTATATTTCTTACGAGCCTTCCAATCTTAGTTCTATAAAAATCTTTTATGGTTTTCCAACGCTCATCCAGAGTTGATAAGGGCAATGGTTCATGATGAGGAGTGCGGTGGTGAGCTGTGAAAACGAGTGAATCAAATTCACCGAGCTTCGCGTCTACTCCTGTATGGCTTCCATGATGGAACATTAAAATGCCACCGGTGCTTTCTTGAAGGTCACGAATGCGAGTAGAGGAATCAATCACAATATACCCTTTTTCATAAATTTCTGCATACGGTCTCGCAGTTCCGCATCCTTCTGCGCAAAAGCTATATTCGCCTGCAAAAGGCCCCAGGGGGTGCCGGTGTCGTAGCGGGTACCCTCTACTTCTAGGGCGTAGACGGGTTTTCCCTCGGAAAGCAGGGTGCGGAGGCCGTCGATGAGGCGAATTTCTCCGTCGGGCTGGCTGGATTGGCTGCGGGCCAGGGCTTCGAGTACGGCCGGTGTGCAGATGTATTTTCCAATCACACCGAGGTCGGAAGGGGCGTCTTCGGGGCGCGGTTTTTCAACCAGGCCGGTGACTTGAATCTGGCGGCCTTCAATGGTGCCGGGGCTGATCACTCCGTAACTGCTGATGTTTTCTTTAGCAACGCGCTCGGTGCAGAGCACGGGGCTGCCGGTTTTTGCGTACACGTCGAGAAGTTGGGCGAGGGCGGGACGGGGGCCATCTATAAGGTCGTCGCCAAAGAGCACCGCGAAGGGTTCGTCGCCAATAAAATCTTTAGCACAGAGCAGCGCGTGGCCGTCGCCCTTGGCTTCCAGTTGCGGAACGTAGGCTAGGTGAACGCGTTCTTCGGTGGTGTGCAGTTCGCTCAGCAGTTCCCCTTTGCCTCGTTGAATAAGGTCTTGTTCCAGTTCGTAATTGGGGTCGAAGTGTTCTTCAATGCTGCGTTTTCCAAAACCCGTCACGATGATGATCTCTTCAATACCCGAAGCGAGTACTTCCTCAACCAGATATTGAATGACGGGCTTATTTAAAATGGGGAGCATGGCTTTGGGAATCACCTTGGTCATGGGGAAAAAACGGGTTCCGAGGCCCGCTGCTAAAATCACCGCTTTGCGTACAGGTTGGTTCATGCGCTGGGGCCGCCTTCTTCGATGTGAATGATGCGGGTTTTAAAGTCTTCTGTTTTAGGAATGGTGACGATGAGCATGTGCTCGTGTACCTTTGCGTTGATGTTTTTGCGGTCGATGTGGTCGGGGAGCACAATGGAACGGGAAAAAGTTCCCCAAAAGAGTTCAGACACGAGGGCTGAGTTCATTTGCAGGCCTTCGATTCGCTTTCGTTCTCCACGAATGGTGAGCACGTCGTCTTGAATCGCTACTTTAATGTCGGATTTTTCCACTCCTGCGATGGGGCACACGATGATCATCAGGTCTTCACGCTGCAAAATATCCACGGAAAGCTGGCCTTCTTGGGCGGCTTCGGCAGGGGTAGGAGCTTTGTGGCCGTAGGCACTCGCCTCTGCTCGTGGGCGCGCGTTTAATTTAACCGGTGCTTTTTGAGCCACCTGAACAGGTCTAGCGTGCTTGAGTTGGCCGATTCCTACTTGGCTCATGTGAGTAGTGTAACTTAAGCTTTCACTTTCGCCAATTTCTTTCCATCGAGCAGGTCGATGAATTCCTCACGGGTGAGGGTTTCACGCTCCTTTAGGGTCTTGGCGATGTGCTCCATGTCCTTGCGGTGTTTGTGGAGCAGTTCCTTGGCTTTTTTGTAAGCCTTGTCCACGAAACCTTGGATTTCCTTGTCGATGAGGGCGGCCTTTTCCTCAGAGTAATTTTTCACGTGACCAAAGTC
>CAYHHJ010000178.1:0-2197 GCA_964356405.1 uncultured Candidatus Peribacteria bacterium
AATCTCGATAAGACTTCTTTGGGAGGACTCATTGATCTGATTGGAGACATCGCTTTAGGAAACGAAGCGGCTAAATCCAAGGACATTTTAGGGCGAGTTTATGAATACTTCCTCGGTGAGTTTGCTAATGCTGAAGGGAAGAAGGGTGGACAGTTCTACACGGCAAAATCAGTTGTAAAAATTCTGGTAGAGATGATTGAACCTTATAAAGGGCGAGTCTATGACCCTTGTTGTGGCTCTGGAGGAATGTTTGTGATGAGTGAAAAATTTGTGACCGAGCATGCGGGGCGCATTGATGACATTTCTATCTATGGGCAAGAAAGCAATCAAACCACCTATCGCCTCAGCAGAATGAATTTGGCGATTCGTGGAATCGATGGAACTCAGATTAAATGGAACAATGAAGGATCTTTTCTAAAGGACTCCCACCCTGATCTCAAAGCAGATTTTATCTTGGCAAACCCGCCTTTCAATCAAAGTGATTGGGGGCAGGAACTTTTGCGTAATGACCCTCGATGGCAGTACGGATTACCTCCTTCAGGTAATGCCAACTATGCGTGGATGCAACACATGATTTATCATCTGTCGCCAAAGGGTGTGATGGGTATGGTTCTTGCTAACGGTTCTCTTTCCTCCAACACGTCAGGTGAAGGCGAAATCCGCCAGCGCATGGTGGAGGCTGATTTGGTGGATTGCATCGTGGCGATGCCTAAACAGCTTTTCTACAACACCCAGATTCCCGTTTGCTTATGGTTCATTTCAAAGAAGCGTCACGAGATGAACGGCGACCGCAAACGCACGGGGGAAATTTTATTCATCGACGCTTCTGAACTCGGCTTTATGGCGGATCGAACTCACCGTGAATTCACCGACGAAGATGTGGCCAAAATCACCAGTACTTATCATGAATGGCGCAAAGCTGGAGGGACTTATGAAGATCAAAAAGGCTTCTGCAAATCTGCCAAATTAGATGAACTCCAGAAACACGGTTTTGTTCTCACCCCTGGCCGTTACGTAGGAATCCCAGACGCTATCGACGACGGCATCCCTTTTGAAGACAAAATGAAAAAACTCACCGATCAGCTCCGCGAACAGATTGCGAAAGAGAAGGAACTCAATGAAGAGATTAAGAGGCAGCTCGGGAAGGTAGGGTTTGAATTATGACAAGCCCTTATTTTACTTTTCGTTCGCAAACTAAAATAAGAAAATTTATAATTTAGTTTACGCACCCTAGCTAGAGTTAACTAAAACAACAAATCAGTTTATGCAAGAACTTAGCCCGCAATCCGATTTCCTCCTTTATAGCACACCTGATGGAGGAGTGAAATTAGATGTATTCCTACGGGATGAAAACTTGTGGCTTACTCAGAAAATGATGTCGGAGCTATTTGGGGTGGACGTACGCACCGTAAACGAGCATTTACAGAATATTTTTAAGTCTGGTGAATTGGATGAAAATTCAGTTATCCGGAAAATCCGGATAACTGCGGCAGATGGAAAACCTTATTTGACGCAATTTTACTGTCTCGACGCGATCATCTCTGTTGGGTATCGAGTAAACTCCACTCGTGCCACGCAGTTCCGTATTTGGGCCACTCAGGTTTTGAAAGAGTACATGATCAAAGGCTTTGCCATGAATGACGACCGGCTCAAACAAGGCGAGCGCGTGTTTGGTAAAGACTATTTTCAGGAACTTCTCGAGAGGGTCCGGTCCATTCGTGCCAGTGAACGGCGTATTTACATCCAAATTACCGATATTTTTGCTGAGTGTAGCGCTGATTATCAGAAGAATTCTATCGAAGCGCATGAATTTTACGCGACGGTTCAAAACAAGTTTCATTATGCCATCACCGGTCACACGGCGGCTGAGATCATTCACAGCCATGCCGACCACACGAAGGATCACATGGGACTCACCACGTGGAAGAATAGCCCAAGTGGACGAGTGTTGGCCTCAGATGTAAAGGTGGGCAAAAACTACCTTTCTGAAACAGAGATTAAGAAGCTGGAACGCACCGTTTCTGCTTTTTTTGATTATGTAGAGAATCAGATCGAGAATCACAAAGGCTTCACCATGCAAGAATTCGCAAGCAGCGTGGATAAGTTCCTGAACTTCAACGATTTCCGCGTACTGGAAGGTAAAGGCACCATTTCAATGGATGCTGATAGGGCTAATCGGCATGACGTTTTCAACTGT
>CAYHHJ010000179.1:0-2173 GCA_964356405.1 uncultured Candidatus Peribacteria bacterium
TGGCCTTATGTCCATCAATAACTTGCTTAAGATCTGACTTAACTCGGGCTTCATCCAATGGACGTACACGACTCATAACACCCTCTACACGGGCTTCTGGAGTGGCTGGTGGAAGAAGAGGAAGAGGTGGAGGAGTAGGCCGCATAAGGAGGAAAGATAAAAAAGTAGAGGGTAAATTACCCTTTTTATGGCTATCTGTCAACCCTCAGGCGACTAAAAACATAAAACCCCCCATCACTGGAAGGCTTTATGGATTTCCCCTTAACCCCTTTAGGGCTTCATAGATTATTTTTGGGCAACTACGCTTACCGGCATCACATACGTGATATGTTCAGGCTTAACCATGCCCCTCACCTGTTGTTCAATGGCATCCATAGAACGAGCTTTTAAGGTGAGCATCTCAGTAATCTCTCCATCAGAAACGAGCTCCTGACGTTCATTCTCCAGCTGACTGAGTTGGTATCCCTTCATGGCTTTATCATTGAGAGAAGCCAAGGAAACGATTCCCATCAAAGCGAGCGCAATGAGAACGAGCGCCCCCGCGGACATAAAGCTGAGCTTTTCGTTGCGGTGGAACAGGGTTTGAAATGTGGCGTAGAGAGATGACATAACAGGAGCAGACTGGGCTTCGCCCAGCAGTTAAATTTTTTCGGCGGCTCGCAACAGGGCGCTGCGGGCACGAGTATTAGAATGGACTTCCGTTTCGGAAGGCCGGATCGGCTTTTTATTCAGGAGGGAAAGGCTCTTCGACCTTAGGACTCTTCGGCCAAATAAATCATTAGGATCGCGGAGGTCTGTGGCGAGTTGCTTGAAGAGCTGCTTCACGAAGCGGTCTTCAAGAGAGTGGTAACTGAGCACAACCACGCGTCCTTGAGGAGCTAAAAGCTCAATCGCTTGATTGAGACCAAGCTCCAGGGCCATAAGTTCCTCATTAACGGCGATGCGAAGGGCTTGAAAGATTTGAGTCGCTCGGTGGTGACCGGGCTTCCCTCTTCCTAGCACGCGCTCCACAAATGCCGCGAACTGCGTTGTTGATTGGAAAGGTTCCTTTTTACGATCTTGAATGACTGCTCTGGCGAGCTTGCGGGAAAACCGTTCTTCTCCATATTTGTAGAAGATGTCGGCGAGCTCTTCTTCCGGTGAGGAATTGAGCAAGTCGGCGGCGGTCTGTCCTTGGCTAGCATCAAAGCGCATGTCGAGCGGGCCTTCCTTTAAGAAAGAAAAACCTCGCTGGGCGTCGTCCACATGTGGGGACGAGAGTCCAAGATCAAAGAGAATAGCGTCTGCGTGAGACGCCCCTTCCCTCCTGAGCCGATCTTTCAAAGAGCCAAATGAATCGTGGAAGATTTTGAAGTTCTTCCCGATCTCCCCTAGGCGCTTTTCAGCAACCTTAAGGTTCCTTTCGTCTCGTTCGAAGGCGTAGAGAAACCCTTTTGGCCCAATGGCTTTAAGGATTTCGCTGGCGTGCCCTCCGAGTCCAAGCGTGCAGTCAATTGCAACCATTCCGGGTTTAAGAGCTAAGTACTCGAGGCACTCCTGGAGGAGAACCGACTGATGAGTACCTCCCGACCCTGAATAAGTTTCTTGCACAGCCTTGGATAAGTTTTTTGAACGTGCGTGGAAAGTGAGTCAACGCTAGGCCTACCATGAATGGCCGTCAAGAACATTACAAAAAATGCACGCTAAGCTGGGTACAAAACTTGCACACAGATACGCCACGTGCTAGCATTTTGAACCTGTTAAATAGGGGTTAAAACTTTCAATTAAAAGTACTTGCAAATAAGCCGAGTACGTTGCGTAATAAATGTACTCAGTGAATCAATTTGGTGGACGTAAATTACAGCAAATACGACGGGTAGTGGTGAGGGTGTACTCAGTGCACTACCTGACCCTCAATTCTGAAATTCGCTTATCATCCACATATAAGATAACCAGCCCAAAGAATATACAGACCATATAGCTCAAGGTTGAATTATCGGGGAAAAGGAAGTTATCGGTAAGTCCCCAGATACCTCTCCAGAAGAAAATCACCGCTACGGCCGTGGTGAGAATCGTCACAAAATGGTGACTGAAGGTTTCTTTTTTCTTAAAGAAGATCATTTTTTGTTCATTAAATCTAGAAATTATACCACATAAGGCAGGCTAAATCCACTCTCTAAAGCTTTATTTCGCC
>CAYHHJ010000180.1:0-2173 GCA_964356405.1 uncultured Candidatus Peribacteria bacterium
CCATCAGTGTGAATGCCGACGACCTGACCGAAGTCACTTTGGTGACGGAGGACATGGAGCCTGGCTTCGACTACGTTCTGACCATGGATGAAGCGGTTTTGAATGAAGGAGGTGACTCTCTTGCTGAAGAAGAACGCACGGTGGAATTCACTGCAAAGACCATTGATCTTGAAGATGTGATTGCTCCTGAAGACATCACGGCTTTCCTTTCGGATGCCACGAGCGAAGACACCGTCTTGCTCAGCTGGGAACCCAGCGAGAACAGCGCGGGCGACCTCGCCAAATACCTGCTTTACCGCAGCATGGATGGAGGAGACAGTTTCAATGACTCTGCCGTCACCATTGATTCGGATGCCGATGAATACGAAGTGGATGAACTCACCGCGGGTGAAACCTACACCTTCAAAGTCACCGCTGTGGACGAAAATGGAAATGAATCCGAAGGTCTCATGACCACGGTCACTCTTCCTGAAGCTGGACCTGAACTCCTTGTGCTGGGCCTCATGGCTTTGGCTGGAGCTGGGCTTGCGACTCGACGGAAGAAGGATTAGGAAACTCACTCATTTTCAAGAATGTCTCCGGGTTGGCAGTCCAAGACTTCGCATATCTTCTCGAGCGTGGAGAACCGGATGGCCTTTGCCTTACCCGTTTTCAGAATCGAAAGATTTGCGATGGTCAGGCCCACTTCCTCCGCGAGGGTGGTGAGAGACATCTTCCTTCTGAGCAGTTGTTGATCCAGATTGATCTTGATGGGCATTTTAGTCTATATGGTTAAATCTTTTTCTTCTTGGAGGACGAGACCTGCTCGGAAAGAATACTCGATGACTAAAATGATGAGCACAAAAATCAGCGCGTTCAAGTTGAAGAAATTCCAAATGGGTTTCACCGTCACTTCTGGCATGGTGAGGTTGAGGTAAAACTGGGTTTGAACGGTGGAAGCAGAGATGAATTCGTGGAGTCCATTGAGGAATTGATAAGCAAAGATGGCGTAGGCAATGCTTCTGATACGCTTCAAGTTTTCCTGGATGAAGGGTGTGTTTTCACGAACTTTCGCCACTATTTTTCGGAGCTGAAAGAGGATGAATAAGATGACGAAAGCACTCAATCCTATGCCCGCTGAGGCAAGAGCATGGAGTCGTAGATCGGAACTTTCAAAGCTGATTACTCCGTCGGCTTCTGGGATGTCGAAGGTAGTGGCGGTGGCGTCGGTAAAAATTTCTACGTTTGGATCTGAAGCTAGAGGGCTCACTTGAAAATGAACGGGCAGTGCATTGACGAAGAGAGGGGTTCCTCCTTTCATGGAAGTGACGAGGGGAACTGCGACGAAAGTCAAAATATAGAGACCGAGAACGAACCAACAGGCGATCCACGAGATCGTGAGTAAAAAGGCGGTCGTTTTGAGTAAGGGACTTTCTTGCTTGCGAGCGGTGCTGTGTTTTTTCATAAAAGTGAGTTAATGGCCTTCATGATAGTTCGTCTTTTATCGTTTGTCAATAAAGAATTATCGGTAAGCAATATGTTGTTGGCGCTTCAACGACGTCGTTTCGAGATTTAAAGGAGTGGGTGGAGTTTTTTGTACGCGACTTGTGCGAGATCTTAAGGGTATGAACTTCAAACTTTTCCTCACTTTCGTGGCCGTCGTGAATATTTTCATGGGCGTGAATCTGTGGCGACTCAGCCCAGGCTTGCGCGTGGATGTGCTCAACGTGGGGCAGGGCGACGCGATCTTGCTCACGACTCCAGAGCAAAACCACATCTTGATCGACGGCGGGCCGGGTGCGACGGTCTTAACAGAGATGGGCGAGGTCTTGCCTCCGGCCTTTCGACAGCTGGATTTGGTGGTGCTCACTCATCCGCACTTGGATCACTTAGCGGGTTTGGTTCCTGTTTTAGAGCGGTTTGAAGTGGGTGCGCTTTTGATCAATGGCGCTGCGTACGACAGCGAAGCCTATGAGTACTTTCTAGATCAAGTGCAGGGCTTTGAGGGAACGGTCTATTTTGCGGAGGCAGACACCGATTTTCAATTTGGGTCCGTCACGTTGGATGTGCTGTATCCTTTCAGCAATGAAGTCGGTCAAAGTTTTGATGAACCGAACAACAGTTCCGTCGTGATCAAAGCAGAGTGGGGTGACTTTTCGGTGCTGCTCATGGGCGACGCCGAGAAAGAAGTGGA
>CAYHHJ010000181.1:0-2169 GCA_964356405.1 uncultured Candidatus Peribacteria bacterium
CTACTGACATTGAACTCCATGGCAGAAACGGCCGCTAGCATGCATAGACATATTGGCAGTCTGGAAGCCAATCAAAGTTTTATTCAAAAAGCAGGCAAACGCTTGGCAGGTCTACGGGGTTTACTAGGCTTTTAAATCCTACTTCAACCTTTCTCGCATTTCTTCAATCTCATCACGCAGCACGGCAGCTTTTTCAAACTCCATATTTTGCGCGGCCAGGTCCATTTCGGCCTCCAAACTTTCCACCAGACGGAAGAGCTCGCTCTTGGGAACTTTTTTACTGTCGTAACGGCGAACTTGCTTGGCCTCCTCATTTTTACGATGCATTTCAATGTCCTTAATCGCCTTACGAATGGTCTGCGGAGTGATGCCGTGCTTTTCGTTGTAGGCCATTTGGATTTCTCGACGACGAGAGGTTTCATCAATCGCACCCTTCATTCCATCCGTCATAACGGTGGCGTACATAATCACATACCCATCCGCATTACGCGCAGCGCGTCCAATGGTTTGAATGAGCGCTGAGGTGCTTCGCAAAAATCCTTGTTTATCAGCGTCCAAAATCGCCACCAGAGACACTTCCGGCAGATCCAACCCTTCACGCAGCAGATTGATTCCCACCAAAACATCAAAGGTTCCAAGTCGCAGATCACGCAGAATTTCAATACGTTCCAAGGTATCGATATCGCTGTGCAAGTAACGCACCTTCACCCCAGCCTCCGTTAAATATTCCGTCAAATCCTCGGAACTGCGTTTGGTCAAAGTCGTCACCAGCACACGGTCTCCCTTCACGGTTCGTTTCACAATTTCGCTCATCAAATCGTCGATCTGGCCTTCCTTGGGTCGTACAGAAATCTCCGGATCAATGAGCCCGGTAGGACGAATGATTTGCTGCACCAAATTATCTTTCTTACCCATTTCATACTTGGCCGGAGTTGCCGAAACATAGATCACCGATTTCATATATTCTTCAATTTCTTCAAACTTCAGCGGACGGTTATCCAGCGCCGATGGCAGACGGAATCCATGTTCAATCAGGGTTTGTTTGCGGGAAAGATTTCCGTTGTGCATGGCGCCTAGCTGCGGAATAGACATGTGCGACTCATCGATCACCATCAAGAAATCCTTGGGGAAATATTCGAGCAAAGTCGCGGGCTTACCTCCCCCATCTCCAATATAACGAACGTAGTTTTCGATACCTGAGGTGTAGCCGGTCTCCAGCAGAATTTCAATATCGTACTCAGTGCGACTGCGCAGACGATGCGCCTCCACAATTTTGCCCATAGACTGAAGTTGCTCACAGCGCTCATCAAGTTCAGCACGGATCTGCCCAATGGCATTTTTAATTTTTTCTTCGGTGGTCACGGCGTGCTTGGCCGGGAAAATAGTGATCTCATCCAACTCGCCCATCAGCTCGCCCGTGAACGGTTCCACTTCCGTAATTTTTTCGCTGTCATCGTCCCCGAATTCCACCCGAATCGCGGTGTCGCCTCAGGGCGGAAACACTTCAATAGTGTCGCCGAGCACATGGAACATTCCTTGTTTGAAGTCCATAGCCGCGCGCACATACTGCAAATCCGTGAACTTGCGCAGCAATGTATCGCGAGCAATTTTGTCGCCCGGCTTCATCTCAATACGCATGTCCAAATATTCCTTCGGCGATCCGAGTCCGTAGATACAAGACACCGACGCCACCACAATCACATCTCGCCGCGTGAGCAAACTTTCGGTCGCCTTGTGGCGGTACTTATTGATCTCATCGTTGATCTGCGCATCTTTTTCAATGTAAGTATCGCTGCTTGGCAAGTAAGCCTCCGGTTGGTAGTAGTCGTAATACGAAACGAAGTAACACACGGCGTTGTCCGGGAACATTTCTTTAAACTCGGTACAAAGCTGCGCAGCCAGCGTTTTATTGTGCGCCAAAACCAAGGTAGGACGCTGCGTTTGCTGAATCACATTTGCAATGGTGAACGTTTTTCCCGTTCCCGTGGCTCCCAAAAGCACTTGATTGGATTTACCATCTTTAAGCCCCTGCACCAACTCTTTAATAGCCTGAGGCTGGTCCCCCTTCGGCGTCATCTCCGTACTGATTTTGAATGGTTTCTGAATCATACAAGGTCCTCTGCGAGGAAAAGCCCAAGGACTTTACCAGAAGCTTTTTGCAAAGGCAAT
>CAYHHJ010000182.1:0-2161 GCA_964356405.1 uncultured Candidatus Peribacteria bacterium
GTCATCAGCTTGAGAGCTTCCGCACTTTGCATTCCCGTGTAAGGACCGCTGTTCACCATGATGCCATGTCCATGCAGGGTTTCCTTCCATTCTTTCACGTCTTCTTCATAAGGATCGCCTTCTGCGTTCACAATCACTTGAGGCGCCGTCAGTCCCATCGTTTTAGCAAATTGAAAGTCGCGTTCGTCGTGAGCAGGGGTTCCCATCAAAGCTCCCGTTCCATAAACCAAAACGAAATCCGCCACATAGATCGGCATTTCACATCCGTTCATGGGATTGATCGCAAACATTCCTGTGAAGATTCCTGTTTTCTCTTTTTCACCGACTTGTCGATCCAGTTCACTCTTCTTTTTAGTCGCCTCCACATAGGCCAAAACTTCCGCTTTTTTATCGTCGGTCACGTAGTCCATTAGTTTGGCATGCTCAGGAGCAATCGCCACAAAGTTGGTTCCGTAAATCGTGTCGAAACGAGTGGTAAAAATGCGAATGGTTTTTTCCCCTCCGGGGACTTCGCCTTCTGCGCCTTTGATCCTAAACTCCGCTTCATTGCCTTCACTTTTTCCGATCCAATGTTTCTGCATGGCAATGGTGCGTTCGGGCCAATCGAGACCTTCGTAATCTAGAAGTTTGTCGGCGTACTGAGTGATGGCGAAGAACCACTGGCGTAAATTCTTCTGAACCACTTGGCTCTTGCAGCGTTCGCAGTGTCCGTCATTCACCTGTTCGTTCGCCAAAACGGTCATGCAACCAGGGCACCAGTTCACGGGCGCTTCCTTGCGGTAGGCAAGGCCTTTTTTGTAGAGTTGCAAGAAAAGCCACTGGCTCCATTTGTAGTATTCAGGGGAGGAGGTTTCGAGGTTCAAATCGAGGTCAAACATGCCGCCGATCGCGCCGATCTGCTCCTTCATCTTGTCGATGTTCTTGCGAGTCGTTTCAGCAGGATGCACTCCAGTTTTGATCGCGTAATTTTCAGCGGGCAAACCAAAAGAGTCAAAGCCCATCGGTTGAAATACTTCAAAACCTTTCATGCGCATCAATCTTCCCCAGGTGTCCACTGGCGCGTAATTGTACCAGTGTCCAATGTGCAGCTTGTCCCCACTCGGATAGGGGAACATGGTCACGTTGTAGTACTTGGGTTTTTCAGGCGCGTCTAAATTGGCTTTGTAGAGCCCAGCTTCTTTCCAGCGGGCCTGCCATTTTGCTTCGATTTGAGGGAGAGAAAGTTCAGACATAAGTGAACGGATCATACCTCACTCCAGTGGAATTTCAAAATAAAATCCGATCTCGTCTTCCTCCACCGCGAGCCCTTTCAAATCCGCTCGCTCAGACAGTTCATTGAACTCTTCTTCCATCACAAAACGAGGCTCATACTCCGTGATCAAATTGTCGGAGAAAATGGGATACAAATGCAGGTTCATCGCATCCCCGCTCACCACCAGCCGTGCCGTCGCGCTGTAAGGGGCAGCATCCAATTTTTGATAGCGCCCAGGCGCATTGAAAACGAAATTCCCAAGGCCGTAGACGATGGTTTTGCCCTCATATTCTTCCACCTCTTGAAAAAGATGGGCTCCGTGTCCAATGACCAAATCCGCACCCGCATCGATGAAGGCATGGGCCCACTCTTCTTGAGAAGAATCCTTCATTTTGTAGTTGTCACCCCAATGTGGAAAAATCACTACAAAGGCGTCCGGATTTTCTTCCTTTGTGCGGCGAATGGAATCCAGAGTGGCCTCCTGTGTGATGGAATAAACACCCGGGGAATTTTCCGCGGCGTAGAAATCCATTTTTTCGTAACTGGAAACATCTTCAAAACCGCCAAACACGGCAAAATTCAAGCCAGCCGCTTCCGTTTCAAAGGGGGCCGAAGCCTCTTGCTCGTTTTCACCTGCCCCAAAAAAATCAAACCCAGCGCCTCCCAGGGCATCCAAGGTTTCTTCTAGACCTGACGCACCGTAATCCAGGGTGTGGTTGTTGCCTAAAGAGAAAGCGTCAAACCCGTACTTTTGCAAAGCCAGCGTGGCCTGCTCTGGGTCCGACCAGTGGATGTAATCCTTCTCACTTTCATAGGGAGATTCAGTGAGGGTGGTCAGCGGCGTTTCCAGGTTGGCAATCGTGAGGTCAGCCACGTCAAAAAGCGCAGAAAACTGATCCATAGAATAGC
>CAYHHJ010000183.1:0-2160 GCA_964356405.1 uncultured Candidatus Peribacteria bacterium
GTCTGGTTCTGCTCTGTTTGTCCATTCCCGGCGCAGGGAGGGCGTAGCCCGACCGGAGATGGGAATGGACCGATTCTCGCCGCGAACGCCACGGGACTCTCATAGCCCAGCTTGCTGTGTGGCCGCTTGTGATTGTATTGACGCCGGAAGTCCTCAATGACCACCCGCGCTTCTGTCAGCGTCCACAGTTGCTCCCGGTTCAGGCACTCGTCCCGAAACCGACCGTGGAAGCTTTCATCGAAGAATGGAAAGCCACTGTGGCGGGCATGGTGCTGGGCGCCTGGAGACTCTATCAAAATCCGCAGGCAAAAACCGAAGTGACCATGGACCATTTAAAACAGATGTTGAAGGAGCGCGCCGCCGGAGCAGGCCGTTATGCTAAACGTAGAAAATCACCGTCGTCTCAACCCTATATGAGAAAGAGCCTCATGCTCATGAAAGTCCTTTCTGAAGAAGGAATCGTAGTCCAAAAACAAGGAATGGGGTGGACGGTAGATGTTTCAGACGAAGCCAAAGTGCGGGCTGTTTACCAAAGACTCGAACAAACCTACACCGAGTTGCTCCATATTTACGGGAACGGCACAAAAGAAGACCTCCGTGCATTCTTGGCCACACATCTTCAACCGTGCCCAGCTTCAGAATACATGTTTGAAGAGATGGACGCACTCCTTCCTGGGGACACCAATCCCGGCGCTATGACGGTGGAAGAGATGTGCACTTTGCCTGTGTAAACAGGTTCGTAAGGGAGCATTTGTTAAGGTTGACAGGATGAAGAAGATATGTTTACATATAGTTCTTCTAGTCATTAACGTGCTTCGCTTTTATGTCTGTAGAAGATAAGTCGCCAGAGTTCACTCTTGAAGAAAAAATCAGCGCTTTTAAGGTGGTGGTTGATCTCCTAGCCAGTAGATCAGAACACAGAAATAGTACATTACCGGCTGCTTTGGTGGATCAATGCAGAGCTGTAAGAGGCAGAATTGGAACCGTCCTTCCCGATAATAGTATCCCTGAACTGACAGTGGGATCAGGTTACGCAGGTTTAAAAGCAGCATTGGATACCGTGGAGCAGTATCGAGATCATGAAGGTGTTGCAGAAATTTATGATGAATTTTTAGCTACGGCAACTCAGCACATGGAGGCCATATTAACAGAGAGGTTGAGGGGAAAAAAGAATGCTTTTTTCTACTTGGATCTTGATGTGCCTCATATAGAAGTAGCTCCCAATGATACATGGGCGACAGCGAGAAAGGAGTTGGATCCTAAAAAGGAAACGGCTCTGGAAAAAATCAAAACCCTACACTTTCTAAGCAATATTCTGGGAATACCTACGGGTATCATTGTTGGACTTGTAACTGCAGTGCATGCTACCCACCCTGAACTTGGTTTTGCAGCTATCTGCGCTGGGATGTTAGCGGCTTTCTTTACGCCAATGGTCACCGGGGAGGTGGCTAAGAATCGTAGAGAAAGCGTGACAGAAACTTTTCAAAAAGAGACACAAAGCACTGCCAATAGGGAAATGGGGAAGTACCCTGCCGACCGAGCGTTGGAAGAATGGAATAAGACGGTAGGATGCATAGAAGTGCCGAAAATCCAAGATCCAAAAGAGTTAGCAGAAAAAGTTTTGCAATATGTGAGAATTAAAGCTTTGAGGGATAAAATTGCTGCCAAGGTGCTTGTACAAACAGAAATCGCAAGAGACACTGAACTGGATATCCAGGAACTCACCACGACACTGAATCTTGCCTTGAAGACCGCTGAAGAAATGGCCACTTTACCTCAGGCTACAAATGGCCCAACACTCGAAAGACAAGCAGCTGAAGAAGAACTAAGAAGTTTAGGAGCGCGAAGTCGCAAGCAAACTACCTAACCAAAAATCATGTCTTTAAACCGCACAGCCGCAATTGCTTTAGCTACTGTTTTAGGACTAACACCCCCTGGTTTAGCTGAAGCAAAAGGACCCTCTAAACGTGAGCCTCAGCCTGTTGAGGTGAAGCAGGAAAGTGCATCGCTCAACGAAAGATTGAAACAACTTATGACAAGCTGGGGGAAAAGCGAATCCGATCTTACTGCAACAAGAACGGCACTGATTGCAGCATCACGTCATGAATTCTGTGTGGCGGTGGAGGGGGCTGTGGCGAAATACATGGATCATGTGGAATA
>CAYHHJ010000184.1:0-2143 GCA_964356405.1 uncultured Candidatus Peribacteria bacterium
GGCGCTAAAAGCCTTTTTACGACAAGATCCCGACATCATCATGGTGGGGGAAATTCGTGATAAGGAAACCGTGGATGTGGCCATTGAAGCGTCCCTGACTGGACACTTGGTGCTGTCTACTATCCACACGAATTCAGCCGTGGAAACGCTGACTCGTATTATCAATATGGGAGTGCCCGCGTTTTTGATGACGGCCACTATTAATGCGATTATTGCGCAACGATTGGTGCGCCGACTGTGTGACAAATGTATGAAGCCCTTCGAACTAGATGCATACACGCTGGGCATGGTGAAATCCGCCATGAGCAAACTGCATCCCGATGAACCGCACGATGCGGCTAAGGTTGCCGGACTCAAATTTTTTGGACCGGGCGGCGTGGACTGCGAACAATGCAACGGAATTGGTTACTACGGACGAGTGGGACTTTTTGAGGTTTTGAAAATGAACAATGAAATCCGTGACATGGTGCTGAAACAAACTTCAACACAGGATATTTTAGAAGCCGGAATGCGCACCGGAATGGTGACGCTGGAACAAGCCGGAATCTTGAAAGCGCTGGATGGAATCACGTCACTGGAAGAAGTTTACTCCGTAGCTCGACCTGAATCTGCATAGTATGACTGTACCTAACTTAACAAGCACGCGTCTCGACATCGGACTCTCCCGCGAGGATCAGTCCCGTATTGAGGAGCTTCGTGGAAGTGTAAAGGAAAAAACCACGAGTGGACTCAGCACTTTTGCTGCGATGAATGAATGGGTAACGCTTACGTTCACTCAAGTTACTTTGCGTGAAAAAGTGATGTTCTTTCAATTGCTCAGCGTGATGATAAATGCCGGAGTACCGATCATCCGTTCGCTGTATGTGCTTGCGGAACAAATGAATAATTTGAAACTCAAAAAAGTGATCCACGAACTAGCGTTCGAAATGGAGCAAGGGCAAACCCTTTCTGCTTCGATGGAAAAATTTGGCTCGACTTTTAGTGAATCGGAACGAGGTATGATTGCCAGTGGAGAAGCGTCCGGAAATTTGAATCAAATTTTAAAAGACATTGCGAAACAGGCAGAAAAAACGGCGATGATTGTGGCCAAAG
The DNA here is from genome assembly GCA_964356405.1 of uncultured Candidatus Peribacteria bacterium. Classification (GTDB taxonomy): domain Bacteria; phylum Patescibacteriota; class Gracilibacteria; order UBA1369; family 2-02-FULL-48-14; genus 2-02-FULL-48-14. The sequence goes on from CAYHHJ010000184.1 coordinate 1,093, forward strand.
TGAAAGGTGCCATGATTTATCCAGTTTCAATTCTCAGTGTGATGTTTGTGTGTGTCTTTTTGATGCTCACGTTGGTGGTTCCAAAACTCACGGATCTTTTCACACAAGGCGGAGCGGAGCTCCCAACGAGTACAAAACTTTTGATGGGTGCGTCTGAGTTCGCACAGAATAATTGGATTTTGGTTTTGATCTTTATTGCGGCAGCGATTCTTGGTTTTGTGCTTTTCAAACGAAGCAAGCGTGGCAAATACCTGCTCGACTTTGCCGTGCTCTATATACCTGTGTTCGGAAAGGTGATTCGACAACTGATGGTTTCGCGTTTTGCGCGTATGCTTTCCAGTTTAATCAATGCCGGAGTTCCTATTGTGAAAGCGCTGGAAATCAATGCAAATGCCGTGGGGAATGAAGTGTACAAACGTCGTATTCAATACGCGGCCCAAGACGTTTCACAAGGTATGCCACTCGGAGAAAACCTGAATGAAAGCAGCTTTCTGTTTCCCCCAACCGTGGCTTCTATGGTGCTGGTGGGAGAACAAACCGCGAACCTCAATGATGTGGCGAGTAAAATCGCGGACTTTTATGAGGGTGAAGTGGACAATGCCGTGGCCTCTTTGTCTAAACTTATGGAGCCGATGATTTTGGTGGTGATGGGAAGTTTAGTAGGGTTCATCGTGGCCGCCATTATGCAGCCGATCATGTCCCTGAGTGACATTTCGACGACTATTTAGGAGCTTTAATTTGCCTTTTAAAAGACCGGGTGTAGTATTTGCGTAGCTTAATTTAACCATACCACGCCATGGTAACCCTTTCTCCGCGCAAACGCGCGTTCACCCTTATAGAACTTTTGATCGTTATCACGATCATTGGAATTTTAGCCGTTGCCCTTGTACCACGACTCACCGGAGCCTCTGGACGAGCACGCGACGCAACTCGTAAAAGTGACCTACAACAAATCGCCGTGGGACTTGAGTATTACGCGTCTGATTACGGAGGATACCCTACTACTTCTGTCTGTGTAAGCGCACTCACTCTTTCTGGCCTCGCTACCGTT
>CAYHHJ010000185.1:0-2127 GCA_964356405.1 uncultured Candidatus Peribacteria bacterium
AGACTTCGCCAGCGCGACCCAAGTGGACGCTGCCAGTGGAACCGACGGCTACGTTGCCTTCACCGGCGCGCCCGTAGTAGCCAGCCCCCTTGCCTGTGTGGAAGGACAAAAGAGCTGTCTTTATTACAAGGATGAATCCCAGAACCTTGTGACCGTTACCGAAGAACAATGTGGAACCGTGACTCAAGACGCCCGCATCATCCAAAAGACCGTTCAAGAATGTGACGAAGACGGAAACTGTAAGCAATGTTATCAGGTTGAACGCGACGAATGGCAAACGCAAAGCACCGACGAAAAGTACGGCTCAGCCGTAGTCGGAGCGTACACCGTAAACTTCAGCAGCGATGCGCTCATGCTCGACACCGAACAAACCACAATAGATCACACGGCCACCACCCGTGACGTATGGACCACCTTTGCCGTTCCCGTTGCCCTCACCGTTGCAGGAGATGCAACCGGAGGCGTGATCAGCGGAGCCGCAAAAACCTACGTACTTTCCACATACGATCACGCGCAAACCCTCAGCAAACTCGAAGCCCGTGATTCAGGGATGGGTTGGATGCTCCGCGCCATCACCTTCGCGATGCTCTTCATAGGATTCTGCAGCATCTTTGGGCCGATCAGCTACTTCTCACACCTGCTCCGCAAAATTCCACTCGTTGGACCTTTCATCAAAGAAGCCACTGGCCTCGTGGTAGGACTCGTTTCCTTCTTGCTCGCCATCGTGACCTTCATTGTGATCTGGATACTCGTGATGTTTATTAAAAACATTGTGATCCTCATCGCGGTACTCGGCCTCCTTGGAATCGGCTTTGCCCTGTACATGAAGAACAAGAAAGAACCCGGAGCTAAAGCCTAAGCCGCGGCCTCTTGCCGCTGGCATAAAGTCCTAGACTTTAACCATTTTGCCAGCCGATACAGCGCCCACCAAAAGGGTCTGAACACAAAAACCTGCGACGAATGATACGAAACCCGCTTCCCGCCGAAGCGGGTTTTAAATTGCGTCACCCCGGCCCAGGCATGCTTTTCATCCCCTTCCGGCGCAATCCCCAAAAAATCATACACTTTCATGCCAGCGCGCTTCGCATCCCGAATCGCCGTCCATTGCAGCAAATAGGGCGCCTTGCTGTCGCGGTGCGCACTGGAGGATGCGCCAAAATAATACGTCGCCGTTTCACCAAAATTCGTCACCAGCATGCCCGCCACCACCTCACCATCCTGCTGCGCCAAATACAGTTTCCCGTTCAGACTCTTCAAAAAATCCCCATAAAAATGAGCTTTGTGCACGGAAAATTCATCCCGGTCCGCCGTATCCGCCAGTAGTTTATAAAAATCGGAAACACCATCCGCGCCCACCTCTTGAACGTTCACGCCCTGCTTCTCCGCCTGCTTAATATTGTACCGCCCTTTTTGCGTCATTTGTCCCAGCAACTCTTCTTCAGAAAGCATCAAATCCAGTATCAACGTGTGCTCAGGGAAATAACGATTTTCCGCCGCCTTCCCTTTCACAACAAACACCTCTTCCACGGGCACGCCCGGTTCAATCCGCATAAAAACGTCCCCATGTTTTTTGGCCAGCCCGGCCACCTCCTTAAGCAGCGCAGACCACGCATCCTTCGCGCATTCCGTAGGCAACAAAGGCCCGCGTGGGCACCAGAGCCAGGTCTTTCCACGGCTCATTTCTTGGCGAATCACGAGCATCCCGCCCGCCAAAACGTCGCCTTCATACACGCCCAGCACATAAAAGGCTGGCCTCCCCGGAATTCTGGTCTGCAGCTCGCCCCATTCAAAGCTTTGCTCCACACCGCCGTGCGGATGCGCCGCCACAAAGCTGTCCCATATAGCCTGCTCCTCCGATCTGATAATTCGTGTATCCATCCCAGCTAGTCTAGCAGAAAAACCGGCCATAAAGTACACTTGGCCCATACTAACTTTTCACGCCATGAAAAAATTCCTCGCCCTTGCCATGCTCAGTGCCCTTTTACTGACCGCCTGTATGCCCGAAGGAGAAGACGTTCAAGGAAAGTTTGGAACCAAAACTAAAGAATGGAGCATGGAGCTTTCTGAGGCGAGCCCCAGTGGCATACAGGCGATCACCGACGTTGATGTTCTGGCTTTCGACATCAC
>CAYHHJ010000186.1:0-2096 GCA_964356405.1 uncultured Candidatus Peribacteria bacterium
GCCAATTCGTTCACGATCAAATCCATGTAGACTTCTGGATCTGTGAATTGTTTGTATAAAATCGTTACATTCGGGTGAGCGCTTTCGTAGTTTTGAATGAAAGGATCGATGACGTCTTCATTGTCGAAGAGTCCGTAAAAGGTCAGCGTCACTTGTTCGGGAGTTTGATTGACCACGTTTGTTTTCGGAGTGCAACCTGCGAAAAGACTCATGCTGAGAATCAAAATAAGCTGACTTACGCTGAATAGTTTTGTCATTGGGCGGGGCGTGAATTGTTTTGATTATATCGAAAACTGCTCCAATAAGGCTAGTGCTTCTTTGTGTAGGGCAGCGATGTTTTTTGCTGCTCGTTGTTCTTGGATGAATGCTTCGAAATTTTCTTCATTTACTTCTTCGAAATTGAGCGTTGGAACCTCGATGCTTTTTAAAAGGCCTCTCACTTTTTGGGAATAAGAAAGTCCCACTACTTTGGATCCACTGAGAGCGGCTGCGATTAAAAAATGGAGTCGCATGCCTATGCAAAACTCACAGGTCGAAAGGAAGGCGATGAGTTCATCGAAAGATTCGAAGTTTTCCACTTTTCCGAAGTGCGCCAAGGCTTTTTTGTCGATGTGGTCCATTGCAATGGCATGGATTTCATAGCCTTTCTCTTTGTAGTTTTTTAAGGTTTCTTGAAGGGCGGCGGGGTTTCCCTTCCAAGGTCTTAGATTGAGGGCGATTCTTTTTTGTGGATGATTTTCTTTGGGTTCGTAGCCGAAACAAAGGTCTGTGCTTGTTTGAAATTTAATATTTGGAAAGTTTTTTCGGACGGTTTCGGCGGACACGGAATCCCTTAAAATGAGCGAACTTGCTTTTGAGAGTGACCAACGTGTGAGGGCCTTGCCCAACCTTGTTTTGAAAGGTCCGACGGACTGACCGATGAAGTGGATGGGTTTTCTGAACAGCCAGGCCCAAAAGACGTGACTCGTCCATAAAAGAATGGCTCTGAGTGTTTCATGTTCCGCAAAGAGTCCCCCTCCCGCAAAGATCACTGCGTCTGTTTGTTTGAGCAAGCGGAAGGATTTGATCCATTTCATTTTAAGCAAAGAGCGTACTCCAAATGGGAAATGAGCGGCTTCGTTTGTTTTTTTTGGATTTCCCGTGAGAACAAAGCATTCGTACTTCTTTCCTAAGACTTTTAAGCTGAGCTCTTTGAGAGCCTCGTCGCCCAGATTGCCTGAGCCGTAGGATCCTATGAGTAAGAGCTTTTTCATCGTATTTTTTTTAAACACCATTTGAAGAGGAATAAAACTCCATCTTTTTTGATTCGAAATTGTAGTTTAGAAAAAAGGCTCAGTGAGAGTTTTTGCCCTTTGTCGGGAGCTCGTTTGGGTGTTTTGAGCCACTCTTTTAGAGGTTCCAAGGTTTTTGAGTAGCTGTAATTTTCGCTCACGTATTCCTTTGCTTTTTGAGTCCAGGCTTTTCTGTCGAGAGTTAAAAGCTCTTCACTGATGACGCGACTCAATTCTTTTGCGTCTTGGAATGGGAGTGGAAAAATGACTCCTGCCTTGGCAAGGTCTTTTGTGAATTCTGAGCCTGTGGTGGAAATGGTAGGAACTCCGTAGTGTAGCCATTCATTGATTCGATTTCTGGCGCCAAAGTGAGTTTCTAGGTTGTCTCTATCCAAGTTGATGGCTCCTTGCACTTGCTGGTAAACGGCGAGCAAGTCGTTTTTTTCGAGGCGACCTAAAAAGTGAAAGTGTTCTTTGTGAGGGCTATTTTTGATTCGAGCGAGAAAGCGTTTTAATACGGGGTTTGTATGACTTTCTTCTTCACTTCCTGTGCTGACGAAATGCACTTCTGTGTTTTTTTTCATGACGGAGTTCAATCCTTCGTATAAGGTCTCTTCATCCAGCCAGGTGTTGTAGGAGCCACAAAATAAAATGGATTTCGCCCCACTTGGAAGCGCTAATTTGTAGTTGGAGGCCACGTCATTTTTCAATTCGTTTGCGGGCGGGATGCTGTGAAAAAACTCCCAAGCTTCGGTGAACTGGTTCAAACGGAAGGTGCTGGCGAGTTCACCAGTGCTGGCGTCTTTTTGAGAGGTGCTTGCGGTG
>CAYHHJ010000187.1:0-2086 GCA_964356405.1 uncultured Candidatus Peribacteria bacterium
TGCAATAAATGGGGCGGCCGGTGGTGAGTTCATGGATGTTGAAGGTTTTGCCGCCGAGTTTGGTGAACAGATGGAATTCGATTTTCTCAAAAGGCTGGAGTTGAATCACAATGCGGTTCGGCGTCACGTTGGCCTGATTTTTTTGCACCTTGTGAGGCTTAAATTCCATTACCACGGCGGTCCACTTCTTTTTGAGGCACTTCCCACTGCGAATATAAAGCGGCACGTCTTTCCAGAGTGGATGCTTGATGCGGAGTTTGAGGGCGGCGTAGGTTTCGGTTTGAGAATCGAAAGGAATGCCTTTGGTTTTATTGTAACCTTTGTACTGCCCACGAACGATGGATTCTTGAGGATGATCGAGACGCAGTGAATTAAGTACATGGGCTTTTTCGTGATGAATGGCCTCCCCCGTTTGCTCTTTGGGCGCGTACATCGTGAGGTACGCGATGATTTGCAAAATGTGCGATTGCACCATGTCTCGCAGGATTCCAACGTTATCAAAATAGTTGGCGCGGCCTTCAATGTCCTTTTCTTCCAGCGCGGAGATTTGGATATTGCTCACGTATTCGCGGCTGAACAAATTGGTGAGAATGGAATTGGCGTAGCGCAGTGAAAGCAAATTGCTCACGGCCTCTTTTCCGAGGTAATGATCGAGTAAATAAACCTGTTCGGGCTTGAAATGTTTATCGAGTTTTTTCTTGAGCACTTTGGCGGATTTGAGGTCGTAGCCGAATGGTTTTTCGATTACAAGGCGCAGAGCACAGCGCTTAGTGTTGAAATTGACCTTGGCCAGATTCGTGAAAATATCGGGGAACACAGAAGGCGGCACGGAGAAGTACGCCATGCGCACACGGTCAGTGCTTTCTTCCACTTCCTTGAGGCGTTTGAGGAAATTTTTGTAATCGGCTTCGCTGTCGTAGGCGCCGGAAAAATAAAACACATTTGCCAGGAGTTTTTTGAGCGCGGCTTCGTCCACATTTTTTTCATTTTTGCGTATGGAGGCTTCAAACATTTTACGAAATTTTGAGTCTTCCATGGGCGTGCGCGCGTAACCCACAATTTTAAAATCCTTGGGCATGCGGCCTTCCTTCACCAGTTCGTAAATAGAGGGAAAGAGTTTCAGCTGCGCCAGCGAACCGGACGCTCCAAAAATGAAGAGCGTGAAATTATGGGCGGCGGTTTGAAACGGAATTTTCATGACCAGTCGGAGTGAAAATTGCCTTCTTTATCGGTACGCTGATAGCCATGCGAACCAAAACGGTCGCGCAGGCCTTGAATGAAATTGGCTGGTAAACGTTCGTGTCGCATGCTTTCAAAATGCAGGAGGGCGCTGGAGAGAGCGGGCGTTGGAATAGAGGCTTGGGTTGCCGCCACAACTACGTTTTTCCAGCTGGGCAGCGCGGCTTGCAGGGTTTGCTCGGTCCAGAGTCCGCCGTAAAGACTGGCACTATGGCTGAGCACGCCCGCGAAGTTTTTGAGCAGCGAGCAGCGGATGATGCAGCCGCCCTGCCACACGCGCAGAATTTCTTGGAAATTGAGATTGAAGCCGTATTCTTTGTTAGCTGCGGTGAGGATGGCGATGCCTTGTTCAAAGTGTGCGATACGAGACGCGAGCAGCGCTTTTTCTAAATGATTCACAAATTCGGAGACGAGCATTTTGGGTGCGGAGCCGGCGGCGGGATATGCCGCTGCGAGCGTGACGCGTTTTTCTTTATCAGCAGAAAAGGCCCGCGCGAAGACGGCGTTGGAAAAAGAGGGAGTGGGCACGCCGAGGCGGAGTGCTTCTTCCGTGGTCCAACGACCCGTTCCCTTTTGTCCGGCAGCATCCAGAATCAAATCGAGCAAAAAGGCATCCCCTTCTTTTTTTCGTAGCACCTCCACACTTATATCCATGAGGAAGGAACTGAGTTCACCCTTACTCCAGGCTTCGAAAATATCCGCAATCTCTTCTTGCTTGAGTTGAAACATGGACCGAAGTAAATCGTAAGCCTCGGAGAGCGCCTGCATTTCCGCGTACTCGATTCCGTTGTGTATCATTTTCACATAATGTCCGGCGCCACCATTGCCCATGTAGGAAACGCAGGCA
>CAYHHJ010000188.1:0-2072 GCA_964356405.1 uncultured Candidatus Peribacteria bacterium
ATACCCCGACGATAGAGCAAGCGGAGTATAAGCAAATCAGTGCCTAAGGTCAAACCGGCGAGCAGAAGCGAGTGCCTACGGCCTTAGGCGGCAGAGTCACCTCCTACAACGTCAACCTTTGTTTCAGTGGACGCTCCCGTAGCGGCAGGAGGTTCATTGGCCACAACCGCTGTCTTCGCAGCATCAGGTACAGAGCGGGCAGGTGTAGGGATATTGAGTGCAACTGCGAGCTTAGGCATGGTTTCTTTCAGAACAGCTACCGACCCAACAAGGAATTTTTCAGGACCACCTTTGGTTTGCGCATAGTTCCCTGCTTTTACGATATCGAAATTAGGGTCAGCAAAAAGGGTCTGTATATCGGAGTATTTTCCTTCCAATTGTGCATACAACGCAGGCTCTTTTTCTTTCCACACTTTTGGGTCTTGCGTCCCACCTTGGTTGTCTAGCGTAACACCACTTGCTCCACCAGTCTTAGTCCATAAGATGGCTTGTAAATCCTGAATTCCTATTTGTAAGGCACGTACCTTTTCAGCCAAGTCATACGCTGTTTTTTCAGCAGCGGCTGTATCCACAACTTCCACAGGAGCAGGAGGGGGCACAACATCTGTCGTCACCAAAGCAGCCGCAGGAGACTGAGGCGCTTCTTGAACAACACTATGATAGCTCACAACGTCACCATATTTCTTAAGCATCAAGCGCGTCTCTCCCGAGTACCAAGAAGGTCCTTCAAGTCCCTTTTCAACGTATTCATACTCCTTACCCGCGGCATCCGTGAGGAACAAATTTTTATCTCCCGGCTTTGTGAGCAAGTCTTCAATACGGATGGCAACGGTCGAATCGCTATCAATGGGCAAGAACGTCAGTGTCCCCTTCTTATCATCTCCTTCACGTTTTGAATATTTATCCGGGTCTAGCTTTGCGTCTGCTCTATAATCCACTTTCACTTCCGGCGCTTTTTCAGCGGCCGCGTGTGGTCCGGAGGCCATGACCACGCTTGAATGTTCTCGAGCTTTGGGTGCAGCCGCAGGAGCCTCTTCAACTGGAACAACTATTTTACGAACCGCATAGTTTTCGCTTGAGGGTTCAATAAACTCATAACCTTCAATAGGAATGGCATCTTTCCCAACAACCGTCACGTAACCACCCCTTATAGCCTCATCTCTATCCCAGGAGTTTGGCAGTCCGACATTAAACTCAAAGGAACGACCAGGAGTAGTCCCCACATTATATTTCTTATACCCCGGGATTTTCTGTAGAGTTTCCTCCATGTCCTGTACATATCCATCGTAAAGCTCCTGAGCCTCAGCACTCATCGCGGCTGGACATTTGAGTGTCACTTGAACTTGGTCGGTATCTAAGTAGTCCATATGAAATTCATAGCCATTTCTTCCATTGTGGAGGTCGCGATACTGCAAAGGCCGTATAGAAGGGTCTTGACTCAACCTTTGTCCCACTAAAGAGGTTACGTCCCTGAGTTGGGGAAGCCAATTGTGGTCCAAAAATGCATCATAAGATTCAGGAGTTCCCTCGGTAACCGCTCGAGCCACCACTTTTTGATTTTCAAAGTACTTATCCAAATAAGCATCAAGATCAACCACAGCTTGATCAATATTTTCTGTAACTCCCATGGTGAAAGCATCTGAAAGCTGTGCAAACTCAGCCGGATGAGTCTTTTCATAATCTTCAAGAAAAGCTTCCGGATAATTTTTCTGATCTCCCCGGTAGGAATCTAGCTCCTGAGCCACATACTCAACGGTACTTAACGGCTCTTGGGGTTGTGAATCTTGAACATCTTCACTCATAAATTTTAAGTTAAATATTTTGAATTAAAGTTTCGGCTTGAGCCTGGTCTTCTTTCGTGACGGCGCCTTCTTGTGTTTTAAGGGCATTGCGGGACTTGTCGGCTTGCCATTCCTGGTAGGCGGCGCCTACTTTTTGGCGAACTTCAAGTTCGGCCTTCATGTCCTTAATTTCGGCTTGCTGCACGCTTAAAATCATCTGCTTCAGTTGCTCCAAGTCCTCCAAAGTCATCTTTGGGGCCACTTCCAAAATACGAGCTAATTGCTCTTTGC
>CAYHHJ010000189.1:0-2059 GCA_964356405.1 uncultured Candidatus Peribacteria bacterium
GTTTAAACGAGCAGGATTCTATGCAGGTATAAAATTGGAAATTGAAAACGAAAAAATAGTCATTAAAGATATGAGCGTATTGAAGAAAAACATCCTAGAGAGATACACCAACTACTAAAGGCGAAAGAAATCGAGCACTAAGCTAAAATCGTATTTTACCAAGTGTGGCAGATTTCGCCACCCGAGCCCTTCCATTTCTCAAGCTTTACAGGTAGACTGTACGCACTTTTCACTATGAAAGTTCTACTACTCGCCGCCGGTCGCAGCCGACGCGTAAAACCCATTGAAGACAAGAATTTCCTGAAATTTGCAGGGCGAACTTTGCTCGAACACCAACTCGACACTCTAAAGCGCGTGGGACTCACTGATTTAGTTTTGGTGGGGGGCGCTCACAATCTAGAAAAACTCCGTGAACTTGCTGCCCCTTACAAGGCACAAGTGGTGGAACAGAAAAACCTGGAAGAAGGCATGGCTGGCGCCGTGCTGACTATGGAAAAAATTCTGAAGCCCGGTGAAAGCCTCATGGTGGTGAGCAGCAACGATGTCTTGGCGCAGAGCGCTTTCGAAGCCATGCTCAAAGCCCAGGAATCTGAGGCCGACGCCTACTTGCTGGCCTACGAAGTGAAAGAATATTTTCCCGGCGGTTATTTAAAAGTCGACGGCAAACGTATCACCACGATTGTGGAAAAACCCGGTGCCGGCAACGAGCCGTCCAATTTAGTGAACATTGTGGCGCACACCTTTAAAAAACCGGACAGTCTTTTTACAGCCCTCAAAAAAGTGGACAGCGCAGGCGACGATCACTACGAAATGGCACTGCAATCCTTGATGAACGACCAGCACTTCGAAGCCGTGCCCTACAGTGGTTATTGGCAGCCCATCAAGTTTCCGTGGCATATTTTAGACCTGATGCAGTTTTCTTTTAAAGTCATGGGCAGCCAGATAGACCCATCTGCTGAAATAGCAAAAACAGCGGTGATCAACGGACCCGTTCGAATCGAAGCAGGCGTAAAGGTTTTTGATCATGCCGTGATTCAAGGGCCCGCTTACATTGGAAAAAATTCCGTCATTGCCAACAACGCCCTCGTGCGCGAATCCATGATCGGCGACCGCTGTGTGGTAGGTTATTCCACCGAAGTGGCTCGTTCTTTCATTGGCGACGATTGTTGGTTTCACAGTAATTATGTGGGCGACACCGTGATGGGGGACGACTGTAGCTTTGGTGCCGGCGCTGTGTGCGCCAACCTCCGTCTCGACGAAAAAATCATCGGTGACAGTGGCCGCACTAAACTTGGTCCCATCCTGGGCAGCCACATCCGCGTGGGCGTTCAAACCAGCCTCATGCCAGGTGTCCGCATTGGCTCCAACTCCATGATCACCTCAGGTCTCACCATCGCACAGGATATCGAAGAGAACAAATTTGTGAGTGGCGGAAAAGTGGAGCTCATTATTAAAGAAAATCGGACTATTTTAGATCCAAAATCCAGGATAGATATGAAGAAAAATTCTTTTAACATTTAGAGTCGAATGAAAAAAAAATGTTTCATAGTGGGTCCAATAGGGGAAGAAAATTCTCCAGTTAGGAGACGAGTTGATCAATGGATGGATTTAATTTACGAACCAGCGCTTTCAAAAACACATAGTATCATTCGATCAGATCAAATCTCTGCACCGGGGCTTATCTCAGAACAAATATTGGAACATTTGCTAGACGACGATTTAGTAATTATTGATTATACTGGACTGAATCCTAACGTTATGTACGAAGCCGCAGTTCGCCATCTCACAAAAAAACCATTTATCCAGATTATTTCGAGTGGCGATAAAATACCCTTCGATACAAAGGACTTAAGGTTAGTCTTTTATGACTGCGCTGATTTAGGTTATCCTAAGAAACTAGTTGAGAGTATTAAAAAAGTACTTAAAGATATGGAGGATCCAAAGTATAAAGTGCCCGAGATATTAAAGAAAAAATTTGATTTGGAACGAATTTGTAAAGATCAAGAAGAGTTAATAAAACTACTTAAAAAACTCCTAAAAGATGACGATAGTAATGGAG
>CAYHHJ010000190.1:0-2042 GCA_964356405.1 uncultured Candidatus Peribacteria bacterium
AGAAGCCGCCGAAAATGCCGCCGAGCCACCAGGCTTTGGTGCTGGAAAACCAGCTAACCAGCGCCCATAAAATGGGCAGACCCCAGAAAAGGCCGAGGGAAAGTATGTCTGAGTAGTCTGGCTGCGCGCTGGCTTCGGGCAGCTCAAAAGGCTCTCCACGGGCCAGGATTTCGAGCTGAGCCATCGCTTCCAAAACGCCTTGATCATAATTGCCGTCCGTAAAATAGGGGCCGGCCGTGTGTGACAAAATAAGCGAGCTCGCTGAATCGGTGATAGCGCCTTCCAGGCCGTAACCTACCTCAATGCGGGTTTGGCGGTCTTCCGTGGCAATCAAAAATATGAGGCCGTTGTCTGACTCGGCTTGCCCCACTCCCCATAAACGTCCCAACTCGAGCGTGTAGCTTTCGATGGGGTAGTCATTCAGGGTTGGAATAGTGAACACCACCATGCCAGTGCCGGTTTCGTTGGCGAGCGTGGTCAGTTGCACTTGGAGGGTTTGCTCGGTTTCATCGGAGAGCACGTTGGAGTTGTCGAAAACATACAAGTCTTCGCCATTCGGCCCCAGGGGGCGTGCTCCAATATCAGCGTCTGCGTGAGCAGTAGGGATTAAGTTAAGATTGATGTGGCTTCGCCACGTTCTTGCTTAGCAGACCCTTTGGGTCCGCCTGTTACTCTCCTTTATTAAATTCAATCACGGGCGCATCTTCAGTTCCTTCGTCGGATTCCAAAAGTGGGTATTCTTCGAAATCGAACCAGCCAGCGATGAAGTTGGTTGGGAAGGTACGGATTAAGACATTGTAGGTAGTAGCGGCATCATTAAAATCTTTGCGGGCCACGGCGATGCGGTTTTCATTGCCTTCAAGCGTTGCCTGGAAAGATTGGAAGCTTTCGGTCGCGGTGAGGGTTGGATAGGCTTCCACGGTTACAAGGAGCCGAGAAAAGGCAGAATCAAAAGTTTGAGTGGCAGCGATTTGCTCATCCAGAGTTGCGTCGGAATCGCCGGCGGTTTGTGCCCACGCACTGCGTGCTTCCACAATTGCCGTTAGGGTTTCTTGTTCAAAATCAGCGGTGGCCTCCACGGTTGGTAAAAGCTGCGCCACGGTGTCACTACGACGTTGATATTGTACTTCTACCTGCGCCCAGCCGTTTTGCACGTTACCTTCCTCCTGCACGAGTCCGTTATAAACACCAGCAACCCATCTTCCAATCATAAGTGCCAGCAGGCCTGTGACTAGAAAAACTCCGAGTACAATTGCCCAAACGGGAAAGCGGTTTGATGTTTTTGCCATACATGAAATTTAAGGATTATGGACATAGGATAGCAGAGCTGGGTATGGAGTAAAAGCGTTGACGCTGCGGACGGCTGTAGACTTGGGCTTGAAAATTGCTAAAGCATTGGCTACTCTTCGCAGGCAGTTATACGGAGGGATGGCCGAGTGGTTGAAGGCGGCAGTCTTGAAAACTGTTAGGGGGCCTGTCCTCCTCGGGGGTTCGAATCCCTCTCCCTCCGCCAGCACTGCACGAAGTGCAGCATTAAGAAGAAGAAAGACAGCGGATCTTTAGGTTCGGTGGCTTTGTGATGTCTGCGCAGCAGACGAGAGGGATGAAGTGAAACGGCTATCCATTTCCCTTCGCCAGATCCTTATGAACTACCTGGCTAAAGCGTCTTTCTCTACCTTGTGTATTTTCCGCCCGGTAGACGTCCACACGAAAATCAATACCTCCTGAGGTCTAACCATTAAACTTCTATATTTTTCGCTGTATTCGGGAGCGACTGGTGCTAATATGAAAAACTCCTTACCGCGAAGATGGGGGTAGGCACTACCATAACCGTCGGCTAATTTTTTAGATGGAAGGTTAAGAGATGATGAGGCTGTAGCGAGTTCGTCCTTTTTTTCCGGCAACGGTTTGCGTTTAGGCTCGGCCCGTTTTTTTGGGATGCAAATGAATTCCGCTGCGGCAGGAGGTGGCGTGTCTTCAGGAGGTGGCGTGTCTTCAGGAGGTGGCGTGTCTTCAGGAGGTGGCGTGTCTTCAGGAGGTGG
>CAYHHJ010000191.1:0-1976 GCA_964356405.1 uncultured Candidatus Peribacteria bacterium
TTGTGAACTTCTGAATACTCACTCACAATAATGCCAGCCGGATGGATTCGGTCGCTTTCGAAGTGGTTTTCAAGACCCTGTTCCTTTGAGTCATCCGGAACTCCGTAGTTTCCGATGAGTGGAGAGGTGAAGGTGATGATCTGTGATTCGTATGATGGATCGGTCAAAGTCTCTGGATATCCCATCATTCCTGTGTTGAAAACGACCTCTCCTAAAGCTGATACTTCAGCTCCAAACGAGGTTCCTTCATACTTGGTTCCGTCTTCTAAGACGAGGGTTGCTTTGGTCATTTGGGGGGATTATACTATCGCTGCTATGGATTTCAAAGGCCAAGACATATTAAGCACAGAACAGTTCTCGAAGGAGGATATCCTCCATATTTGTGACGTTGCGAGGTCTTTTGAAAAAATTGCGGAAAAACATGAGACGAGCGAGATGATGAAGGGCAAACTTATGGCCTCTCTTTTTTATGAACCTTCGACACGAACGAGGTTTTCTTTTGAGACCGCTATGAAGCGTCTCGGAGGAGCGACGGTTACGGCTGTTGGACAGGACTACTCCTCGCTTTCGAAGGGGGAGTCTTTGTGGGATACGGCCAAGATGGTAGAGGCATATGCTGATGTTATCGCAGTGCGACATCCAATGGAGGGGTCTGCTGCAGAAATGGCTCGCGGAGCTAATATTCCAGTAATCAATGCTGGTGATGGACCTGGTCAGCACCCAACTCAGGCGCTTCTCGATATGTACACACTTATGAAAGAGAAGGGAAAGATCGACGGACTTACTGTTATGATGTCTGGAGATTTGAAATATGGACGAACTGTTCATTCTCTTTGCATGCTTTTAAGGCACTTCGATGTGAAGATGATTTTTGCGGCACCAGATGAACTCAAGATGCCTGAAAAGTATTTAGAAGACTTGAAGAGCAGGGGAGTTGCGTATGAAGAAGTTTCACAGCTCGAAACTGGCTTGGTAAAAGCCGATGTTGTCTATGCGACACGAGTGCAGGGCGAGCGGTTCACGGATAAAGAGCAGTACGAACGCTTGAAACTTGCCTATGTCTTGTCCAAAGACGTTCTCGAAAAAACAAATCCAGATATTACGGTTATGCACCCACTTCCACGCGTCGGCGAGATTACGCTTGATGTTGATGGAATGAAGGGCGCGGCTTACTTCCGACAGGCGGCGAACGGCGTTCAGGTACGAATGGCATTATTGTCATTGGTTCTGGGGAAGGTAAGCTAGTTCAAAGCTAAGGTTTTCTAGGTTAAAATACACCAAGCTACTTGTTAAGTAGCTTGTTTTGTGGTATAATGACCAGATAAAAATTAAACAAAAATAAAATGGCTTCTTCAAATGTGGATATGCAGAAACATACATTTCAACTTCCAGAGGGTGATCTTCAGAAGTTTCGTACTGGTTGGCCACACGTTGATCTCGATCTGGCTATCGAGGCCACGTATAATGAGAATAAGAGTCCATCTGCTTTTTATGATGATTTATTTTGGCAGGTGATGAATACGCGACCGCGGCTTGTAGAGGAGTTTAAGGCGGGTGGATTCAGTGTTGATAAACTACGAAGCGCCCAAGATCAGCGGGCCGTTCGTACGCTCATATCGATGTGTGAAACATTTCAGGTGGATCTCTTTTCGAAGCGCACTGGTCTCACTCCACTTCCTCCGAAGATGGCGCCTGTTCTCCGAAAGATCGAGAAGGTTTTTCCAAATGCAAATCTTAAAAAGATTGTTGATGAGATCCGAAAGGAAGGCTTTAAGTCATCCACAGAGTTTTATGACAAGTTGTTTTGGAGGCTTCTAGGAAGCCTAGAGCCTCTTTCTAGAGCCTTTTCTGCCGTAAAGGGCGATATTACAAAAATTACTTCTTCTGAAGACAAGAGAACTCTTGAGTCACTTCTTGAGTTTTGCCGAGCCGTTCAAATTCAATCATTGGCTGCAGATCTCGGTACGGATTTCGAT
>CAYHHJ010000192.1:0-1967 GCA_964356405.1 uncultured Candidatus Peribacteria bacterium
GGAAGCAGCTTTCCGTGTCCTTTTCTTGGCCGGTTTTGTGATCCTCCCCTCCTACTATGAGCAAGTCGTGCGTAGACATTTTTTGAACGCGCACATAGTGGTAAGACACCAGATTTTCCCAGGCGAGCACACTCGGCACACTATTTTTTGGAATGCGGGCGGCGATGACGTAACTGCGATACGGATAGAGTTTTGTGATCAGCAAGAAGCGGTTCACCACTGGCGCGTGTGTCGCCACGGTGCAGTCCCGTGCCCAGAGGCGGAGGTTCTTTGAAGTGGTGAGCGTGACACCTTTCTTTTCGCTGAATCCTTTAATATTGACTTGGAAGAAGCGGACTCCTCGTTCTTCGAGGATGGAGTGAAGGGCAGTAAGGTATTTGAGTGGATGGAATTCGGCTTGCTGTGAAAAGTGGAGCTTTAAGCCGACTTTTTTTACCAGCTTAGGCGCGATTCTTTTAAAAGCTTCGAATTCTTTTTCGATCTCGTCTTTTTGGTCTTCAAAGAATTTGAGTTGACCTTCCACGCGGGCAAAATCACAGTCGATCTTTTCTTTTCTTACGATTTTTTCGATCTGCTCGATGGCGGTCATGTGGCTTTCCCAGACCTGTTTGGCAGTTTTCTGGCCGTGGGATTTTTCCAATTTAAAATAGCGGTCATCCAAGACGGCTGTCAGATGTGCGGTGGTGTGGCCAGTTTCCCCGGCGGCGAGCCCACGTGAATCCAGGACCACCACTTTTTTGCCCGCTTCGTTTAAAAAATAAGCGGCGGTGAGGCCGCAAATCCCCGCTCCTACAATAATTAGCTCGGTGCGAAGCTTCTTTTTCAAAACTTCAAAGGCCTTCATTTTTTGATCCACAAGCCAAAAAGAGTTTATAGGCCTTTCCATTAGCGATTGGTTGGAGTAGCTTGAGTGTAGCGAGTTCGTAAGGTATTGGCGAACAAAAACGTTTAGACAACTAGAGGTCCCCATTTTATTTTAGATTTTATTTCTAACCCTTTTTACTATGACGAACACAGAAGAACCCAAGGAAGGACACCTTTTACTCGGGCTAGCCGTGGCAGCTGCCATTGCAACGGGTCTCGGCATTTTTCTCCGCAGTGAGAAAGGTGCAGAAGTAAAAGAAGAAGTTTCAGAGCGGGCGAAAAAAATCGCCAAAAAGTTCGACGCCACTCGTGAAGACCTTCAAGAACGGGTGAAGGAATCTTTTGGTGAAGTGAGTGACGATTTGGAAGAAAAGTATTTGCAAATTCAGGGCATTCTCCTCGCGCAAGCGGATGACATGGGAGACGTCGCTGAAATGAGCAAAGACAAGTATGAAGAAATGGTGGACACAGCCGTGAAAAAATACGCCAAAGGCCGCGAATGGACTAGCGATGCCGTTGGAAATTTAACTCGCACCCTCAAGCGCGACTGGAAAACTTTCAAGCAAGATATTAAACAAGACCTTAAATAATCTTAACCCCCTTTCCTATGTCAGTACTCGATATCATCATCGTCATTCTATTGATTTCTTGGCTTGGAGGCTTCGGCTTCCACATTGGTGGAAATCTGATCCATGCGTTGCTAGTTGTGGCTTTGATTGTTTTGATTCTTCGCCTACTCGGCGTGGGAAGCATTACTGCTTAGCTGCGGACTCGCCAGCCAAGTGGCCAGTGGCCCAGGCGCATTGAAGGTTGTAGCCACCCGTGAATCCATCGATGTTCAAAATTTCTCCGGCAAAATAAATGCCGGGCATGAGCTTGGACTCCAGGGTTCGAGGATCGACTTCCTTCAGCTCCACTCCTCCAGCGGTCACAAATTCATCTCCTGCTCCTCTTCCAATAAGGGTGAGTGGGAGATTTTTTATTCGCTCGATGGTTTTTTGAATGTCTTTTTTGGCGATTTCATTGTTGTTCTTTTCTCCGTCGATGGCGAGCAAGGTGCAGAGAGTGGCGGCGAGCGATTTAGGCATCCAACGAGCGAGCGT
>CAYHHJ010000193.1:0-1965 GCA_964356405.1 uncultured Candidatus Peribacteria bacterium
TATTCGGCGGGCGCCATCCGTAGCATTGCGTTTCAGCAGGATAAACCTGTGGTGGATGGTAATGTTATCCGCGTACTCGCCCGCCTGGCGGATTTTCGTGAGAATGCGACGTATTTTAAGCAAATGTTCTGGGACGAAGCCGAGGAACTGCTGCCCAAGGGCCGTGCTCGGGCATTCAATCAAGCCATGATGGAGTTTGGAGCTTTGGTCTGCACCAAATTGCCCAAGTGTGAGATATGCCCGCTGAAGGATTTATGTAAGTCGTATAAGGCTGGGACGCAGGACATTTTGCCCAACAAAGGCCCCTCAAAATCCAAGGTGCCCATTCAGGTCGCAATTGCGGTGATTCGTAAGGGTCGTACGGTTTTCATTCAAAAACGAGCGGCTGGCGGACTTATGGGAGGTCTCTGGGAATTTCCCGGTGGAAAAGTGGAGGAAAGTGAAACTCCGGAAAAGGCTTTGAGACGGGAGGTTTTGGAAGAAACGGGTCTAAAAATGAAGAATGTTGAGCCTTTTATGAACATTCAGCATGCCTATACCAAGTATTTGGTGGATTTACACTGCTACACGGCCGATTTTGACAAAGGAACCGTGGCCTTAGGCGCGGCCAGTGAGTTCAAATGGGTTTTGCCAGCAAAATTGAGTGAATTTCCCTTCCCGGCAGCCAATGTGCGGCTTATAGAAAGTCTGCTCGGCAACCCTCAATTGAAGGGAACCTAAACCATTTTTCATCGCTGATCGATTCGGCAACGGGCTGTTCAAAAATTGCAAATTCGCGGCCTACCCTTGCGAGTGGCAGTGAAGTTTGTGGTGAAGATGAAGTTCGCAATTTCAAAGTTCCTCCCCTTTTTTCATCCGGCTTGTAATCCTCATTCACAAGATTGGGAAACATGGCCGTCACTCCTTGTTGTACATCACCCAAAAATCGTGGGAGATCCTTCATTGTGCTGCTGAGCACCTCAAAATAAGGGTCCATAACATTATTAATGACTTGCACCATCAAACTGTGTAAATCGTCCGGTGCACCAGTACGAGTCAAATCTCCATTCTGGATTTTCATAGAAGGTGTTAAAACCGATATGGTTTCACTAACCCACAGACTTAAGGGTAAACCGTTGAAAACAGCGTTTAGCAGACCTGGCATACGAATGTCTGCGGCTTGAATGATGAATTCTCGCTGACTGAGCAAGCGTGAAAGAATTTCTGTGGATTGTCTTACCGAATCGGTCTCTCTATCCAGACCCACGGTGTAAGACTGCACCCCAGACCGTCTGCCCGCAATGGCAGTGGCCAAGGTAAGGATTCCTGTACCTGAGCCTAAATCAATTCCAAAAAACTGCCCAGGTGCCACAAAACGATCTGTAAAAGCCACTTCTTTAAACAAAGCGGCGCTGGCGGCAGTGTCCATTAAACAATGTAGTCCAGGGCTGTCGTCATGGGTTCTACCGGAATGCTCATCCCCCTTAAGCGCATTTTCTACCATTTTTTGACCAAAATTTTCTCGAATTCTTTTTTCTTTAATGGCTGCTTTTCTTTCGCGGGTTTTCTTCCCAATTTCACGGGGGTCCCTACTGGGAACTTTTAAGCATTGGCCCAGATACTGAATCACCACGCTCATCACCACCTTGTTCACATGTTCTCGGTGACGGTTCACATCCAATTTCCTATCGCTGAGCTCATCAACCAAGCTGCGAAGAGGTCTGTCTAGATAATACTTCTCAAAAGGATGCTCCATGAATCAAGAATAGTTGATTTTATATGATATATTCATTAGAATGTCAAACTTGCTGACTTCACCGTTTAGACGGCTAACCTGTTAGAAAAGGCTTCAAGTCTTGTTCCTGAGCACAAATTGTGCTATAATTATCAGATATCCAACGAATGAAAAAACTCTTTTCTCTTCTTATCGCGTTTACCCTCATCTTTAACCCTGTGGCTCGGGTGCATGCGGACGATGTGGCTCCG
>CAYHHJ010000194.1:0-1942 GCA_964356405.1 uncultured Candidatus Peribacteria bacterium
AATCCAGAAGGTCTGCTTCATTTTTTTCAAAAAGCCGTAGATTGGGCCACTGAGCAACTGGGTGTAAGGCTAAAACCAGATGAGAAAATTTGGCTCAGTAATCTTTTAGCAAAGTGCAAAGATGTGCTTTCTGCAGAAAAGGCGCTAGCGGAGATCGTGTATGAGGCCGGCCAAGTAAGGCAAAAACTTCAAAGAGGACTGAAGTTCATCGAAGCGGGAACCTTGGGGCTCATGGCCTCAGGTGGATTTGTAGACCGACGACATTTTGATGAACCTCGTTATTATGCCGATCAAGCAACGGCAGCCTATGGCAATGCTGCTTCTTGTCTAGATAATCCATTTTTCCGAGAGGTAGCGATGAATGATCGCGTGCCTTTACTCAGCTCAGTAGTGAGGCTCATCCGAGTGCTGTGTGGCAGCAGGGACTCTGGTGCAGTTTACGACTATGTTAGGGAAGTGAATCCTACACCTATTAGGAGAGGTTTTCACCTTGGTGTGATTAAATGAATTGTGCTACTCTGGACTTAATTATGACGTTCAATCATCCACCAAAAAAACCTTCTCACCAGAAGGGCAATTCCGCATCAATGAAAGGAATCCGCGTGCCTCGACGGGATGTGCATGAAAAATCCTGCGGGGTGATCGTTTATCGTGACGAAAACGGGCACAAGGAATTTTTGCTGCTTCACTACCCGGGAGGACACTGGGATTTCCCCAAAGGTCACGTGGAAAAAATCGATGCCGATGAACACGCCACTGCCCTCCGCGAACTCACAGAAGAAACTGGAATTACAGAGGTGGTTTTCACCGAAGGCTACCGCGAACCGATGTACTATGAATTCAACCGGGGTCTCAAGCATCGTGTGAAAAAAATAGTGGTCTATTTTGTGGCCGAAACCCAAGAGAAAGAGGTGAAGATTTCCTTTGAACACAAGAATTTCCGCTGGCTGCCCTACGATGAATCCCTGCGCCGCCTGACCTACGAAAACGCCCGCGATCTTTTGCGAAAAGCCGAACTCCACCTTAACAAGCCAAGCGAACCCGAACCCAATGAACTTTGAAGCCGCCTATGGCCAGCTGAATGCCGAGCAGAAATCAGCGGTGGACCAGATAGAAGGACCGGTGATGGTTTTGGCGGGTCCGGGCACGGGAAAGACGCAAATGATAGCCCTTCGAATCGCGCAGATTTTACGAAAAACCCAAGCCGCACCGTATAACATTTTGTGTCTCACGTTTACGGAGTCCGGCGCCGTGGCCATGCGCAAACGTCTGCTCAGCTTTATTGGTGAAACCGCTTATGGCGTGCGCATCCACACCTTCCATTCTTTTTGTAATGAAGTGATTCAGGATTACCCAACGGAATTTTTGTTTGCTCGTGAACTCAGCGCCCTCACAGAAGTAGAACGCATTCAGTTTTTCCGCGAACTCCTCGATCAACTCGGTGAAAACACGCCACTCCGTCCCTTCGGCAGTCCCTATTTTTATTTGAAAGACATAACCAAGGCCATTCAAGATTTGAAACGTGAAAACGTATCACACGAGCGATTAAAAACCGTCGCTGAAGAAGGAGAGGCACTGATAGCCCAGTACGCCGAAACCATTCAAGCCTTCGTGAGTACGCACGCCAACCAACTCGCCGCCGCCGACTTTGAACGAATGAAGTCAGAACTCACCGGCACACCTTTTGCTGCTTACCTAGATGGTGACACAGACGACAAGAAAAACCGAACCGTAATGAAGAGCGAACTCAAAGACGGAAATTTTCGCCCAAGTAAACCCTCCTGACGCTCTCATTATAAATGATTTCACTGGGTCTGCCCTGGGCCAGCACCCCGCCCTCGTTAATGATGTAAGCATGATCGCAAATACCCAGTGTTTCACGAACATTATGGTCGGTGATCAGCACCCCGATATTACGTTCTTTGAGAAACCGAATAATTTT
>CAYHHJ010000195.1:0-1941 GCA_964356405.1 uncultured Candidatus Peribacteria bacterium
GTGTGAGCTGAATAGAAAGAAGCTCCTCACCCCGTTTCACGTTGTAGGTGATTGGACCAAGTGCAGCAAACTCTGGCGTCAAAGTGGTGACTTCTTCTGCACTTTCAACACTCGCCCCATTCATCGCAAGTATTTGATCACCCATCTTTACTCCTCCCACTTCTGCGGGTGAATCTGGCTGAACAAAAGTAACAATGGGATAACTCACCGGCACATTGAAGGCCAGCTCGAAATCGCCATAGCCAGGTCGGTAAATGGTCAAATTAGCAATGTCCCGTCCTTCCAAATGCGTATACAAATCGTCGGCCGTTAAAATTTCCTCGCCGTTCAAATGAATAATTGCATCGCCCTCCATGAGCACCCCGTTAAACACAGACAAGGCGTCTTCTCGGTAAACCAACCGTGGCAGATACAAAGGAGAAAACACGGTTTGTGCCAAAAGTTCCGGCGTCAAAGTTTCCGCCTCTACCTCTCCTTCCACTCGGTCTACTTGAACCACAGGCGCTTCCCCACCGGCATTCACACTATCAACGGTAGTCTGCCATTCTTCCACTGAGTCCAGAACGTCACTATTCGCGACAGTTAGAATCCGGTCTCCAGGTTCAAACGACCCAGTCGATTCCACCACTACAATCCCCGGTTCCATATTCACGCTTCCATCACGGATACCGGCATAAAAATCCTCCTCGGTACTGATAAGTGGCTCGATGCCAACCCAAAAACCAATGGTGAGCAGCACAAAAGCCAAGAGCAAATTCATCACCACTCCGGCCACAATGATTCCGGCCTGGGTACGCAAAGGCTGATTCGTAAAACTACGCTCACTGGTGCGAGATTCTTTAGTAGAGTTGTCCTCACCCAGCATGCGCACAAAACCTCCGAACGGGATCCAGTTGATGGAATAAATGGTCTCCCCCTTCTTGATGCCAAACATGCGTGGAGGCAGACCCATCCCAAACTCTTCCACTTTCACACCGGCTCGTTTAGCCGCGAAAAAGTGCCCGGCCTCATGAATGAGGATCAGCACAGAAAATACGACAATAAAAATGATAACGGTGAGAAAAAGTGTCATTAAACGAGGGTTTTAGAAGTTACTACTAAGTATGAGCTAATTAAGAACCCGCCAAGAGCAACAAAAGCCACTACCCAAAGTAAGGAGTGAGCCTCTAGAAGTTTAGAGCTGAAGGAAGGAATCTTGCCCCATTCTAGTCTTAAAAAAATAGCGACAATGCTAAAACCAAATCCGTAGGCAACCATCAGTAATCCTAGATCCATTTTAGTTTTAATGGAGACTATAGCCGCAATGAGTGAGTAAAGTACTGAGAAAATAATGGTTCCAAATACACTCCATACACTCACGCCACTTTGAACCAATCGATAGGCGAACCAGTTCCCTCCTAATTCAAAATAAGCAAAAACAATCGGTATCAAGGGTAACAGAAAAATTTTCAATAAGGTATCGTTCATCCAGATGAATTTAAAGGGTCATAATGGATTCCTCCTTCTTTCGTGCTTGTTCCTCGATTTGCTTATTAATGGCATCCACTTCTTCTTGCAGCGCATTCTCAGCGCCCTTGCGTTCATCTTCGCTCAGCTCTTCTTCATGTTCCATTTTTTTAAAGGAAGTCATGGAATCGTGACGCAAATTTCGTACCGCGATTTTAGCTTCTTCAGACATACGTCCCACTACTTTTACGAGATCACGTCGGCGTTCCTCCGTGAGCGGTGGAATATTCAAAATGATGGCGAGTCCGTTGTTGTTGGGATTGAGATTGAGATCAGAATCACGAATAGCTTTTTCCACACCTGCCAAAGTAGAACGGTCCCAGGGTTGGATTTGGATCGTACGGGCATCAGGGATGCTCACGCTGGCGATGTTCTTAATAGGTTGCATCACGCCGTAGGATTCCACCATGAGCGTCTCCACCATTCCTGCATACG
>CAYHHJ010000196.1:0-1933 GCA_964356405.1 uncultured Candidatus Peribacteria bacterium
TTTCCCGCGCCACGCTCCACAACGAAGACGAAATCCAGCGCAAAGACATTCGCATTGGAGACACCGTGATTATCCAAAAAGCCGGCGACGTGATCCCGGAAGTGGTGGAGGTGCTGCACAATCTACGCCCCGCCGATTCACGAGCCTACGATTTTCCTACCAGCTGCCCCATGTGCAGTACCTTGCTCGTAAAACCCGAAGAGGAAGCCGTGCGCCGCTGCCCCAACCCCGAGTGCCCGGGCCGTCAACGTGAGAACTTTTTACACTTCGTTTCACGCGGCGCCCTCGACATCGATGCCATCGGCGAAAAACTCGTCGACCAACTCATCGAATTCGGCTTCGTAAAAGACGTCGCGGATTACTTCACTCTCACCAAAGAACAACTTCTCGAACTCCCACTTTTCAAAGATAAAAAAGCCCAAAACGTACTTGACTCCATTGATGCCCACCGCGTTGCTTCCGTCGGTCGTTTTCTCTACGGCCTCGGCATCCGTTTTGTGGGCGAACAAGTGGCCAAACTTTTGGCGGAATTTTTACTCGCCAAATCCACCGAAGAAAATCCCACGCCACTTACACTCCTTGAACTTTTAAAATCCTCCACCCAGGAAGACCTTGAAGGAATCGAAGGTTTTGGCGAGCGCATCGCCGCCAGCCTCTACGAATGGATTCAAGTCCCGCTCCACCAATCCTTACTCGAAAAGCTCCACACCGTTGGCCTCACACTTACCTGGCCTGCGAAAAAAGAAGTGGTGGAAGGCATTGTCGGAAAAACCTTTGTGATCACCGGCACACTCACTCGTCCCCGCGAGGAATTTAAAACCATGATCGAGCGCAGCGGCGGTCACGTGAGCGGCAGCGTTAGCAAAAAAACCGACTACGTTTTAGCGGGTGAGGAGGCGGGCAGCAAACTCGAAAAAGCCAATGAGTTAGGGGTGAAGGTGCTGAGTGAGGAGGAGTTTATGAAGCTGTTTTGAACAAGGTTAATCCACAGGCTAGAACGCTAGGATTGTCAATCCAATAAATATATGTTATAATATGCAAGTAACCAACTATCACTATGACAAGCAAAGGAGGAGATGTCTCAAAAGAGTATGGCGCAGCTTATGAGGCAGCAGGCAAGCCTTCTCGTTCTTTAGTGGCAGCTTTAATAGAAGAAAAACGCAAAGGAGATGGGGCGACAGACATACTAGCAGCAGAGCCACGTCTACACCCACTGTCGGTAGCAATAGACGATTTTACCGCCAGATTAGGATTAACCCTGGATGACTTAGGTATCGACGCACGGTATTCTGAACCTTATAGAGATGAAGTACGGGCAACATTGAAAAGAGTATCTCAAGTAGGCAATCTTAAAGTTTCACCGACCTTAGCTCAAGATATTAAAGGGAAAATGCTGCCAACCTTTTTGGATGCTTTGTGCGATAGAATTCCGGTAGAGAATTTAGCCAATATCAGTAAAGTTACTTTTACCACTCTGGGAAAGGAAGATGAAAATTTAGTCTGCCATGTCGTTGAAGTGGAAGCCGAATATTCAGATGGTAAAGAGGCGACTTCTTATGTCACGTATTTGACGGTAGATCGACACTAAAGGCATCGGCCTTTTACATAGCCCTCTTCACCTCTGCAACCAGCTTGAACGAGCCGCAGAATACCACAAGTTGCGGCGTCACTTCACCACGTAACTGCTCAAAAATCTCCTCAATGTTTTTTTGATTAAGCTCTTCAGGTTTCACACCGGCGCGGTCATCGTGAATCGGCACCCACACCGTGCGTGCCCGGGGAAAAAGTTCCCACAAATCAGCGCGCTTGTCTTTTAAAACGTGAATGCCAAAGAAAGGTTCACCGAACCCATGCTTCCACATGAATTCATTCACTCGTTCCAAAGAATATTCGATGCTGTCGTAGGTGTGCGCGCCTTCCAAAATCAGCGTGT
>CAYHHJ010000197.1:0-1911 GCA_964356405.1 uncultured Candidatus Peribacteria bacterium
GGCGGTGGAGTGGATGATGATGCCGAGGCGTCCGATGGAGCTGCGTCCTTCTACACGGGCCACGATGTCGTCGGCGAGTTTTACGGATTCCATGGTCACTCCGAGTACAAAGTCTCCAGGGTGAACGATGAAGGGTTCCTCAGGATTGGTGATTTCTACAAGTTTAGTTAGGCCGGCGAATGAGTCCATTTTGAGAGGATCGAGCACGGGAAATTTGCTGTGTTCGTAAACCTTGAACCACTTGCCGAGGCGAAGATCCATGCTGGACGCGTGGATGTTTTTTTCGTGGTCACCTTCAGGTGAAACAACGCTTATACGTCCTTCTTTGATGGATTTTTTAATGTCGCGGTCGGAGAGAATCATGGGATGGATTTATAAGCTGGAAGCGAGGCCAATATACGTGCCCGGAGTTAGCTTGAGCAAGCGGTTTTTCGCCTCTTTAGGGATGTCGAGTGTCTCGACAAATTTTGCGATGGTTTCTTGATTCACCACTTCCCCACGAGTCAGCTCCTTGAGTTGTTCGTAGGCGTTTTGGACGCCGTAACGACGCATCACGGTTTGAATGGCTTCGCTGAGCAGGGCCCAGTTTTGGTCGAGGTCTTCGGCGAGGCGGGCTTCGTTCACTTCGAGTTTGCTGAGTCCTTTGAGGAGGCTCTTGTACGCCAGCAGTGAGTAACCAAAGGCGGTTCCAATGTTGCGGAGAACGGTGGAATCCGTGAGGTCGCGCTGCATGCGGGAGAGCGGAAGTTTTTCGCTGAAATGGGTGAAGAGCGCATTCGCGAGGCCGAGGTTACCTTCGGCGTTTTCGAAATCGATGGGGTTCACTTTGTGCGGCATGGTGGACGAGCCCACTTCCCCAGCGACCACTTTTTGTTTGAAGTAGCCCATGGAAATATAGGTCCACACGTCGCGACAGAGGTCCATTTGAATGGTGTTGATGCGGCGGAAGCAGTCGAAGATTTCGGCCATGCCGTCGTGCGGTTCGATTTGCGTGGTGTAGCGCTGCCAGGTGAGTTCGAGTCCTTCTACGAATTGGCGGGATGCGAGCACCCAATCCACTTCTGGGTAGGCAATGGCGTGCGCGTTGAAGTTTCCGGTTGCTCCGTTCATCTTGCCGAGGAACTCCATCTTTTTGAGTTGTTCCACTTGGCGGAAGAGGCGGGCGCCTACGTTCTTAAACTCTTTACCAACCGTGGTTGGTGACGCGGGCTGGCCGTGTGTGTGGGACATCATTGGGGTTTTGCGGTGCGCTTCGGAAAGATCTTTGAGGGTGGCGAGCACTTTTTCGAGTTCAGGCGTCATGACGGTTTGCACGCCGGCCTTCATCATTTGAGAGTACGCGAGGTTGTTGATGTCTTCACTGGTGCAACCAAAGTGAATGAACGGGATAAGGTCACTGCGTCCGAGCACGCCGATGGCTTTTTGCAAAAAGTATTCCACGGCTTTCACGTCGTGGTTGGTGGTCTTTTCAATTTCCTTTATTTCTTCGGCGAATTCATCCTGGAAGTCTATGTAGAGTTTGCGCAAAGCCTCACGTTCTTTTTCGTGCAAAGGCGTCGTGCCGTCGAGCTTCAAGGTGTTGCAGAGGTAAATCAGCCACTCCACTTCGATTCCAATTCGGGTGCGGATGAGTCCGGTTTCCGAGAAGAATCGTGTGAGCTCCCCTACTTTGGGGGCGTAACGGCCGTCGAGGGGGGAAAGTGCTTTATTCAAGGGATACGGGTTTAGTGTCGAAGGAATTTTGAACAACTTTAATATGGTTCTTCACTTTTTTAGCGAGGTCCTTGTCCGCGAGTGCGAGCATACGAACCACGGCTTGAGCCGCGTTCTTTGGGTCCACCACCGTCATCGCAGGAGTTTCTCCGGGCATTTGCAGGCTGGAGTGCACGTTCGCGAGGTAGTCGGCGTAGT
>CAYHHJ010000198.1:0-1899 GCA_964356405.1 uncultured Candidatus Peribacteria bacterium
CAAATCCTCAAGTTTGAGAATCTCAGACTCTTCAGGAACCGCCAGTACTAAATTGCAATAACCAAAATTCAGCTCTTCCACTATGGGGAGAAGAATATTTTTCTCGCAAAGTAAATTTTTACCAACAATTCCAAAATCCACCACGCCACAACGTACGTATTCAGGAATGTCATCATCTCGAATGAATAAAACTTCAACGGCCCCATCTGAGGAGCGCACCAAAAGTTCTCCTTTTGGATTCTCCACACGGATGCCACGAGAGGCTAAAAAGACGAGACTCTCTTCATTCAAGCGGCCGTTTTTTTGTATAGCGATTCTTGTGGTCATATTTTTAATAAATAAATCCTTTTAAATAATTCGTAATTTGATTACGAGGGATCACTTGTTGTTTGCCGGAGCGCATCATTTTGATGGCGATACAATTTTTTTCCGCTTCATCTGCTCCATAGAGAATCACAAACGGAATACGCTTTTTGTCCGCATATTTCAGCTGCTTGGCAAGTTTGGCTTCCTCGAAATAAAGTTCCGTGATGATGCCTTCTGCTCGCAGTTCCTCAGCTATTTTAAAATTTTCTTCGAGCGTGCGTGAATCAAAATTACTAATGAGTACCTGTGAGTTTAAGTTGAGGTCTTTCAGGTTTTCAGACTCCTCCATCACGGTCATGATGCGGTCGAATCCAAAGGCGACGCCCACGCCGCTTATCTTTTTCTCAGAGAAAAGGCTGCACAAATCGTCGTAACGGCCTCCGGCACACACAGCTCCCACGGAGAAGTCCGTGAGGAAAACCTCATAAACAATACCTGTGTAGTAGTCGAGTCCACGAGCAAGGCCAAGATCCAACTGAAGGTATTTGTCGTTGAGACCGGCCTGCTTACAAAGACTTAAAAAAGTTTGAACTTCAGAGGTGTCGTACTTGTTTAAGTTAGCTATTTTCTCTTCATTCGTGCCTGCCAATAAAACGATTTCCATCAGTGCCTCAATCGCGTTTTTTTTGAGAAATTTTCCTAAATTTCCACGCACTTCTTGCTCGCCGGTTTTACTCAATTTGTCCAATTCTCTAAGGACTTCAGCGGTACGACTCTGCGGAATTTCAAGGGAAGAGAAAACACTGTTTATGAGACGGCGACTACTAAAAGCAATTACAAAACGCTCAAAGCCTAAGCGTTCAAATACGGTTTTGATGATCATCGCCATTTCCACTTCCGAAAGCAGGCTATTGGTGCCAATCACATCCACATCACATTGATAGAACTCTCGGTAGCGTCCTTTGGCGGGCTTGTCGGCACGCCATACACGGGAGATTTGGTAACGTTTAAAAGGCATCGGGAGTTCCGCATAATACATTGCAACAAAACGGGCCAGCGGAACGGTTTGATCGTAACGTAGGGCGATTTGCCGTCCTCCATTATCCTCAAACGAATAGGTCAATTTAGAGCCTTCATCGCCATATTTTCCAAGCAGAGTTTTGGCATATTCAATAACAGGGGTTTCAATGGTGTCGTAACCGAAGCGAATAAAACTCTGTTCGATTTGATCCATAACGTATCGACGTTTGGCCATTGTTTCGGGGCCAAAGTCACGGGTTCCTTTTAGGATTTCAGGTTTAATTAGGGAAGTGTTCATAGATTTTGGATTATAAAAAAACTCCTGACACAAAAAACTCTTAGGACTCCATAAGGGAGTTCCGGGAGCTAATTTCGGTGTCGATGGAGAAAAGGGATGTTCATTTGTGTTAACACGTTACTACAGCAGGGACTCGTAAGTCAAGCATAATAAAAAGCCCCCGTTTCCGAGGGCCTTTTAGGTCTGCGTTCGCAGACTTTTTGCAGGAAAGAATTATTGCAATTCAACCTTAGCTCCAGCAGCTTCCAAAGCTTTCTTAGCTTCGTTAGCCTTAT
>CAYHHJ010000199.1:0-1889 GCA_964356405.1 uncultured Candidatus Peribacteria bacterium
CAACTAAGCTTACGGGTGCTACAGTAAGCTTGCCAGTTATTTTTGACGTGCCTAAATTACAATAGCTAAAATCGTCAAGTTATCTAGCTTAAAGTTGCCTTTGACTAGTTGATGATAAATCTGCAAAGAGCTGACTATATTAATTTGTACACCCACCATAGTAAAACCAATAACCCCCCAAAGCACTACACTGAGCCTGGGAAGTGGCAGCTGCCAAAGCAGTGAGGCAGGCATCAATCTGTGGACGTGGAGTTTGTGCGCGGTGAGTATGCGAGCAAGAAAATTTTCCCTGCACCTGCGAACATTTTTAGAGCCTTTGAATTGTGTCCTTTTGAAAAGGTGAAGGTCGTGATTTTAGGTCAAGATCCTTATCATGGCGATGGGCAAGCGAATGGGCTCTGTTTTTCGGTGAATTCAGGAACGCAAATGCCTCCGTCGCTCCAAAATATTTTCAAAGAATTGCGTGACGATTTGGGGATAGAACTTCGCACAGAAGCGTGTTTGGACGACTGGGCGAGGCAAGGAGTTTTGCTCCTCAATGCTACGCTGACTGTTGTGGCGCACCAAGCGGGGTCACATCAGAAAAAAGGATGGGAACCATTCACGGACGCCGTGGTGGAAGCTTTATCGCGCGAAAAAGAGCACCGCGTTTTTATTTTGTGGGGACGTTACGCTCAAGAAAAAGGAGCAAAGATAGACACGGAAAAGCATCTTGTTTTGAAGGCCGCGCATCCCTCTCCCTTTTCAGCGTATTCAGGCTTTTTTGGATCGAAGCCCTTCAGTAAAACCAATGAATATTTGGAGTGGAATGAGATTGAGCCGATTAAGTGGGCTTAAGCTTTCTTCTCAATCCTATCGTGTCCGTTCATGTAAGGACGAAGCACGGTTGGGATGGTGACGCTGCCGTCTGCATTTTGGTACATTTCGAGCACGGGGATCAAGATGCGAGGGGAGGCCACGCAAGTGTTGTTCAAAGTGTGCACAAATTGCATTTTTCCGTCGCTGTCTTTGTAACGGATGTTGAGGCGACGGGATTGGAAGTCGAGGAAGGTGGAGCAGGAATGCGTCTCGCCGTAATTGCCGCGAGAAGGCATCCAGGTTTCGATGTCGTTTTTGTAATACTGACCTTGACCCATGTCTCCGCTGCAGACTGCAACGACGCGGTAAGGGAGCTTCAAATCTTGTAAGACTTCTTCTGCATTTTTGAGGATGATTTCGTGGATGCGTTTGGACTCTTCCATGCTGTTTTTACAAAGCACGACCTGTTCCACTTTTTGGAATTGGTGGATGCGATAAAGTCCACGAGTGTCTTTGCCGTAAGTGCCGGCTTCACGACGGAAACAGTAGGAATAGCCCGCGTACATTTTTGGCAATTCGTCTTCTTTCAAAATCTCGTCCGCGTGGTAAGAAGCCACGGCCACTTCGCTGGTTCCGATCAAATATTTTTCGTCGCTTTCAATGAATTCCATTTCGGGACGTTTCACTCCCACGGCATAGGCTTGCTCTTCTCCACCCGGGAAATAGCTGGTTCCTTCCATCGCTTCACGGTTTACGAGCAGCGGAGGTAAGAAAGCGGTGAAGCCTTTGGAGACGAGTTTGTCTAGTGTGAAGCGCATGATGGCGAGTTCCAAAAGAGCGCCTTGGTTTTTTAAAAAGTAACTGCGGGATCCGCCGATTTTTACGCCACGTTCCACGTCGATGATGTCGAGTTCTTCACCGAGGGTGATGTGATCTTTGGGTTCGTAGGTTTTGCCTTCTTCATCTTCGAATTTAGGAAGTTCTCCCCACGTGTAAAGTTCCACATTTTCTTTGTCATCTTTGCCTTCGGGAGTTTCGGGTGAGCAAGGGGCTGGGGCACGCAATAAAAGTCCGCGCCATTCTTCGTCGAT
>CAYHHJ010000200.1:0-1884 GCA_964356405.1 uncultured Candidatus Peribacteria bacterium
TCAACGACGAAGCCTTAGGAGATTTGGCTTACTACGAAAACTGGACAGAATCTGAAATGGCAACGAAAGCCTTCGGACAAGGAATCACCATCAGTCCCATACAGTTGGCTCAGGCGTACACCGCCATTGCAAACAACGGGACCATGATGAAACCTTATTTGATCCAAAAAATAGAGTATCCAGACGGAACCACTGAAGAAACGGAACCCACGGTGGTTCGCCAAGTGCTCACCGAAGACACCGCCGACAAAGTGGTCGCTATGATGACCGACGTGGTGGAATCTTACGCCAGTATTTCGATTCCTGGGCATTACTTTGCAGGAAAATCAGGAACCGCTCAAACCTATGGAAGGACAGGCGAAGCCTTAGCGGGAACAGGAACCACCATCGCCACCTTCATAGGCATTGGGCCCATCGAGGACCCAGAATACCTCGTGATTGTAAAAATGGACCGTCCTCGTGCTTCTCAATGGGCAGAGCCCACTTCTGGGCAAGTCCTCAAACAAATCATGACTTTCTTGTTCGACTACTATTCGGTTCCACCCGATAAAAATTAAGAGTCCTAGCCCAACTTGTCTTCAGACCACAAACCGCCTATGATAGGCAGGCATCATTTTTTAACCAAAAACCATGATCAAAAAATACCTCATTGCCTTGAGCCTTAGCCTCTTGATGGCTCCCGCTGCTTTCGCTGATGAACTCGTTACTGAAGACCTCGTCACCACAGAAGAAGTCATGATCACTGAAGACTCTGCAATGTTGTGCGGAGGAGGATGTGGATACTGGGGTGGAATTTACATCAACGTGAACACCACCGTTTCTACTGAAGTCGACACCGTCAGCCTTTACGGAAACCTTTACATCGAGAACGCTGAATCCAAAATGGATGCCGTGGATGAGCTCAACGCAGCTTACAAAAACATCCAGTCTACACTTTCTAAGTACGGAACTGTGAATCGCACAGGGGTTTACACCTATTCTGACTGGGAATACACAGGCATGTACGATGGAAGTCTTTCCATCAAAGTGACTCTCTCCAACACTGCTCAAACAGAAGGAGTGGAAGACCTTCTTTATAAGAATGGTTTCGACAGCTGGCGTGAAATCACCGTGGTGAGCGCTACGGGTGCAGAGAAAGAAGCAGTTCCAACCCTCAAAGAATTGATCGCTGACAAGAAAGAGGTTTACGAAGAACTCCTTGAAAGCAAACTTGGAAGCATCTCCAATGTAAACGTCTACAGCTGGGCTGATTCCACAAGTTTTGACCCTGCCACCAACATGGTGGACATGTTCGTTTACGCGGATGTGACCTACAACACCGCTCAGTAAGACTTTCATCCAGAACCAAAAAAGAGGCGCCGAGGCGCCTCTTTTTTTCGGTTCATAAAATATACACGTCAATCCATCTCTGCTAGGATCCAAACAGATCTTTTACCCTGACGCACATGAAATTTGTGACTGCTTCACTCCTAACTTTATTCCTTTTCACCGCTTGCAGCTCTGAAAACATCGTCACCCAAAGCCCAGACACTTGGACCCCAACTACAAAAGGCCCATGGGACGGCGAAATCCACATGGCAACTTCCTCTGATGGGCTCACCTTTGACGAGAAAGGATTGATCTTAGAACGTGCAGGAGTGCCCAATCTACTGAAGCTGCAGAATAACGACCTGATTTTAACGTATCAATATTTTTCTGACAGTTCCGAAGCCATGTTTGGCATCATTGCGTATTCTGTTTCCAAAGACAATGGGACCACATGGAGTGAACCAAAGGCTATAAACTTCGAAAACCTTCCAGACCCATTGGACTCCGCTAAAGTGCCGATGGACCCCACCTTGGTGCAACTGAAAGACTGGCAGCTTCGACTCTATTTCACTTATT
>CAYHHJ010000201.1:0-1883 GCA_964356405.1 uncultured Candidatus Peribacteria bacterium
TTCGTGGAATTGGTCTTTTAGATTCTGTAAAAGAGAAGCTAGAAGCGGTTTCAAATGTAACTCGTATTCCTTTACTCGGTATGGTCCCTGCAGGAGGTCCGGTTCTTGCTGAAGAAAATGTGCTTTCTTACTTTGAAATAGGAAATGACTTCCTTAAAAAACCACAAGGCTCCTTTGCTCTCAAGGTTTCTGGGCTTAGCATGATCAATGCCGGTATTTTAGAAGGAGATTTTGTCATCGCTAACCGAGAAATTGCGGTTAAAGATGGAGATATTGTGGTGGCTCTCGTAGATGGTAAAAATACGGTTAAGCGTTATCGCAAAAAAGACCACCAAGTGTGGCTCGAGGCAGAAAACCCTGATTATTCTGATATTCACCCGGATGAATATCTCGAAGTACAAGGCGTCGTCACGGCCGTGATACGCATGTACTGATACTCGACGACGTCGAGGCTGCTCCTGTTTGTTCCTGTCTGTTTTAGTCGTCAGTTTTGTTGAATCCTTTTACCATCCACTCTATGTTTATACGAAAAACTCGTAAGAAATTTCATGTCTCTACTTCCCGAATGTATATGGCCGGGCGAAGAAGCCTTATGACCAAAATGATGCATTTTTTACTCCCCTACGCTCAAAAGGGCGGGTACCGGATGAACCGGACCAGCGCTCTGATGGCTCTTTAACAGGCGTACCTTTAGAGCTTAGGAGCCAGCAGTACAAACTCCATTCGGTCTTCAGGGAGACTGCTGCGGCTTCCAAGAGAGTATTTTTCCAAAGGTTCGGTTTGGGTCTTCCCCATCGCCTTCAAAAACTCCGCTGCTCCACCAATATTGAGCTTGGTATCCGTCGCTGCGTAGAGCATAGGGATGACTACTCGAGGCTCAATGGCTTCCACCACTTTTTGGGCGGTCTTACCATCCAAGACTTCGGAACCCCCTACCGGGATCATAAGCACATCCACTTCTCCAATCTTATCAATAAGCTCTTCCGTTAATTCGTGAGATAAAATGCTTAGGTGGCAGATTTTGATACCATCGAGGGCAAAAATGAAAATGCTGAAGTTTTCTCCCAGAGGGCAAATCGCTTCGATAGCTACGTTTGAAACTTCGAATTCTCCTGGCCAGTTGAGTACTTTAGGGTCTCCATCCACTTCTGCGATTTCTCCTTCTCCGCTCACGCTCACAATGTCTGCCTTCAGTTTAGGGAGTTTTACTCCTAGTCCTTCAAAGGGGTCTGTCACAATCGTGGCGTCCTTGCCTTTGATAGTGAAACAGGAGTGTCCGTGCCAAATGATATCCATAAATTTTTGTTAGTGCACGCGCATTCTAACAAAGCTTGCGCATCGTGCCTAGTCCATGAAATAGTTAGACCAATTTCAGCCTTAACGCCCATCCTATGTCTAAGATTACCCGTGTGCACGCCCGCGAAGTCCTTGATTCCCGAGGGAACCCCACTGTTGAGGTAGAAGTGCACACTGAAAAAGGCTTTGGACGAGCCATTGTGCCCAGCGGCGCTTCCACCGGTGAACATGAGGCCTGCGAACTCCGGGACGGCGACAGCCGCTTCGGCGGAAAGGGCGTTTTGAAGGCCGTGAACAACGTAGAAACAGAATTGGCCGCAGCGGTAATGGGAATGGATAGCATGGATCAGGCCGCACTGGATCACAAAATGATCGCACTCGATGGAACCGATACTAAAAACCGCCTCGGAGCGAATGCCATTTTGGCCGTTTCCCTGGCAAATGCACACGCTGCGGCGAATGAAAAAGGCGTGATGCTGTGGCAACATCTCAATCCGACGGCTACTTTGCTGCCGGTTCCTATGATGAACCTAATAAATGGCGGTGCACACGCCGACAGCAGTGTGGATTTCCAGGAATTCATGGTG
>CAYHHJ010000202.1:0-1872 GCA_964356405.1 uncultured Candidatus Peribacteria bacterium
GCCATTGTTTCTAGCTTTTTAAAACTCTCCACTCAACAAATGCTCTGTTGGGGTGAAGTAGATCTATCGGGCAATGTACGTCGCGCTCCACGGATGGAACAACGTCAAAAGGCAGCAGATAAATTGAATCTGAGGACTCTTCCCGAGACAAAAGACTTAAAAACACTTGTTGGATTTTTGTCAAAACGGTAGGATATTCGCTACATCCAATACCTATGGTGGTGCAACTTCCAGAACGAGAGCAAATATCCGCATGGAGTGAAACGGAGTTCGCACGCTTAGCCGTTAAGCCTGAATATCCCCTCTGCTTGCCTGGATTTGAAACCGGCGAATTTGATGGTGTTTATAAAGAAGCCTTGAGCTACGTACGAAGCTTACTGAAGGGAGCTTTAAGAGACGAAGTGGGTTCACCCATCTTTCATTTTGTAGTAGAAGAAGACATGGCTCAACTCTCTGAAGGAGGAAGAAAATGGGTTGGAATCATACCTAGAGAAATAGACGCTGCATCCGCTCAATACTTTGCAGAGCAAGCCGCCCAAAAACTAACCCTAAGTTAAAGGAAACGCCTTAAATTAAAAGGTGAAGATGTTAACAAACTCAGGAACCTAATCCAAAATACACTAAGCTCCATTTTGCATTACAACTTAAAGGCCGCCAACACGGTACCTGCCCTCAATATCGCTTTGAACGGAGAAAAAAACTTTATCAGTCACAAAGAACTGGAAGAAAAAGTGGCCTTAATAAATGAGGCGTGTGAAGCGATCGAAGAAGACCAAGGACGTGAAGTAAGCAAAGCCGAGTATGACCGCATGCTGAAACAACTTTTAAGAGAACTTGGAACTTTGCCTGAAGACGCAGGAACTGAAGCTAGCAGCAAGACTATAGAGGTCCTGATCGAAGCAAAAAATGACGCCTGGCTGCTCTACAAAAGGCTTGGCGACAACATAGAAAAAGCTCAAGCTAAAGCAGGTATACCCGGAGCCATAGCCGAAGTTGACGTAAACGGAGATCACTCTAGCTTACACTTTATAGAACACCTACGAGCCATGTACGGCCTGAGTAAAGACCATGGGGAAAACGTTGAAGATCGTTACGAACTCCAAACAGCTGCCCACCTTACCTGGCTAATGGCTCGTTTGATTACACATCCTGTTTATAAAACATTGGTCGAGAATAAAGATGCAGCCGTTCATGACTTCATGAATAAGGTGTACCACAAAGGAAACCTATTTAAAAAAAGCGATGACCGAAAGGTAATTTTCTTAGATAAGAGAAAACGCAAAACATCTCCAGGAGTTGCCCATTACACATGGGACCCAGAAGTATATGATTCGCTATTGGAGGGTTTTGAGGACTTAGCTCCAGGTCAAAAACAAGTATACCGAGGTGAATTTCGCCCCAAAGAAAAACTGTCCATTTTAGTTAAAGCCATTAAAGAGCGTCGGGAACTTTCCAAGATAAGCGATGCCTTAGCGGGAGAAGCAGTGATGATGGGTATAGAAGAAAAAGATCTAGACCCTAAAATAAATTCAAAAGCAAAGCGCCTTCAAGAATACATGTGTGCACAGGCAGAAGTGATTGCTGCCTCAATGGGTCTAAAAAAAGCCCCCGAGGGAACTTCCTATAAAAAAATCCCACGAGGAAGCTATGCGATAGTACCCAAATTGTCACAAGATAATGGCAATACTCACACCTTTAATTTTCCTGCAGTAAAGATCTACTTCAACATTCCTGTGGGTGAGGACAAAGACTCCACGGAAGGAGAAAGCATTCGCACAGAATACCGTTTAATCTGCCAGGATACCTGGCTGCGCGCCAACAAACAAAGCGACTCCATGAGTCATAATGAAATGTACAAAATGAAACAAGGAG
>CAYHHJ010000203.1:0-1864 GCA_964356405.1 uncultured Candidatus Peribacteria bacterium
TAATCGTGGCAGACCTCGATACCCTGAGCACTTTAAGTGAAAAGGAGCTCACCAATGGCTGGTTTGAGGCACTCAAAATGTTCCTGATTTTAGATCCAATCTCCTACGAAAAAGCCAAGACTGGCTTCGACCCAACTCTTTTGGAACGGGCCATGCAACTCAAAATGCAAGTGGTGGAAAGTGACGCTCGCGAAGAGGGCCCTCGTGCCATTTTAAACTTTGGACACAGCGTGGGACACGCCATCGAAAGCCTCAGCAATTACAAAGTGCCCCACGGTTACGCGGTAGCTCTCGGCATGCTCGTAGAAGCACGCATCTCCGTGGAACAGGGTCTTTGGAATGCAAGCGCATGGGAAGAATTTAGAGAGGTTTTACAAAACCTGGGTGTCAACCGAAAGGACTTAAAAAAGTTCGCACCACAGCAGCTGTGGGCCGCAATGCAAAGCGACAAAAAAAATCGCGGTGGAAAGGTGCGAATGGTTTTATTGAACGGCACCGCGGCTTCTCTTCAAGAAGTCAGCGAGGCTATTTTTACTCAATGCTTTTTAGCTATTTAAGCTCACCCACGTGGAAAAAACTCCTCTGTATTATGCCGGCACCGAAGGTTCATTTTCAGAAAGAGCGGCCAAACTTTTTATGGGACAACAGTGCTTAAGCGACAAGGACTTTGAGCTGACCCCCTCCATCGATCCACCACAAACTCTTGACGCGTGGGTCAAGCATCCTGAGTCTCTAGCCGTGGTTCCCGTGTGGAGTGACGTGCTCGGCCCCATTCCCACCGCTCGCACAAAAATGATCGAGCTAGACTGGGCTCTACCCGACGACGCTGATCCCGAATGGATGGCTCACTTTGCTTCCCTGCACACATCCGTTCATGACCAAGTCTCCCTGCCCATTCACTTTGATCTTTTGATAGTACCTAGCGTAGAAAAAAAAGCGGTGACTCATATCGCGGCCTATTCGGTCGCCCGTGCTCAATGCGAAGAAGGAATTCAGCGCGCGCTGGCAGGACAGCCGGTTGAATTTGTGGAATATCCAGACTCCGCACTGGCGGCCAAAGACTTGGCAGCACTGTTTCAAAATCCCGAGGCAGCTGTTACCATTCCAGGTGTTTTGGATCCCAAGCACACCGCCGTCCTGGCTCTACCAAGTTCTGCAGAGCAGTTTGGATTGATCACCGCCTGGGCCAGCGTCCAAAACAAAGCACAAGGAAATTCCACTCACTTCGTCCTCCTAAAAAATTAAGCTATGGATTTAAAAGCTGCTCGCCAACGCATCAATGAACTGGATCAAGAATTACTCCGTGTACTAGGCGAACGCTTTTCCATTTCAAAGGAAATCGGTGAGCTCAAAAAAGAAAGCGGGGTGGAAGTTTTTGATCCAAAACGTGAAACCGAACTCACCGCCCTCCACCGAGTTTTTGCGGAAGATTACGGCCTCGACCCCGTTTTTGTAGACCTTTTATTTGAACGAATTTTTAGCCATTCGCGCACCGTTCAGTCCAACAAGAAAACCAGCATGCCTCGTGAGTTCCAGCCCTCCACCACCGTAGCGATTCACGGCCTCGCCCAGAGTCTGCGCGCACAGGGCCAACGCATCTACAACTTGAGTGCCGGCGAACCCATGGTGGACACCGCTCATTTTTATACAGACGCCGTGAATGAGGCTCTTTCGCTCGATCAAACTCACTACCCACCAGCCGGGGGTATCCCCGAACTTCGCAAGGCCGCAAGCGCATGGATGAATGACCAGTTCGCGACCGACTATCTTCCCAAACAATGTTTGGTATCTTGCGGCGGAAAGTTTGCCATTCACCTTGCCCTGCTTTCACTTCTACAAGCCGGCGATGACGTGCTCATCCCTT
>CAYHHJ010000204.1:0-1854 GCA_964356405.1 uncultured Candidatus Peribacteria bacterium
GTTCGGAAGCATTCTGAGTGCGGCCTTATTCGCCTTGATTCATGTGCAATTTCAAACCTTCATTCCGCTGTTCATCCTAGGGCTCTTACTCAATCACTCTTATCAAAAAACCGACTCCATTTGGACGCCCATTGCGCTCCATAGCTTAAACAATATCCTTGCCTTTGGCATCGAAGTGTACTTAAGTTTGCATCCAGAAGCAGTGGACAATCTTGCCCACGGGATCAGTTTCCTCTATACTGGTCAGATAAGTTAATCCATGCTCCGGTAGCTCAGTGGATAGAGCAGTAGCCTTCTAAGCTATTGGTCGCAGGTTCGATTCCTGCCCGGGGTACCATTACTCGAAACAGAATGAAATTCTAGTTTCGAGGCTTAAGAATAGACTTGTCCACTTTTAAAATGGTGGAGCGTCAGCGACAATCGAACCGTAAAGGTTCGAAGCAGCCTAGGTCTTTAAAGCTTATCGCAGCTTTTCACCATAGCGCCTGCCTGCGGAGAAATGTCAAAAAAGATGTCTTTTTTTAGTTGATCGTCATTTGCCGCTGCAGAGAATAAAGCCTCGTCAGAGAGTGGATGCCCTAAAATCGCCTCTGAAGTCGCCCGATAGTGAGTGGGCTCCAATATTGCGGTAGCACCGTGTCCTTTTGCTGAAGACTGGGCGAAATAGGAAAGATGCATGCCTCCAAAAACAACTAAAGTGGGTTCAGTAAGAGTACCTAATCGGTCGGCTAGTTTCGTATTTCTTTCATCAAAAATCCTTGTCGAAAGCCCTTCCCATTCGTGAATAAAACCATTTCGTACTGTACAATAGGCGTGAGCACTGGCGGCGTTCCCAGCATTGGCTTCCTCATACAAGCGTGCATTCTCAGGATCATTGATGGCCACTTTCAAACGCCGATTGAAGTCATCATTGTCATATGCAACTGCAACGTCTTGAGAAGATTCCAAATCTCTAAAATGAACGTCCTCGCATCCAGAGAAAAGAGCTTGAATGGCGAGCGGTGCAGCCACTTTGCCAGCTGGACCCTTCAATCGGCTTTCTCTTTGACCAAAGCTCAACGAAG
The DNA here is from genome assembly GCA_964356405.1 of uncultured Candidatus Peribacteria bacterium. Classification (GTDB taxonomy): domain Bacteria; phylum Patescibacteriota; class Gracilibacteria; order UBA1369; family 2-02-FULL-48-14; genus 2-02-FULL-48-14. The sequence goes on from CAYHHJ010000204.1 coordinate 1,065, forward strand.
GATCTAGACCAGTTCGCAAGGTAGTTCCTAAGGCGACTACGTAATCAGAAGGAAGCTGATATCCTGCGCTGAGATTTTGCCAAGCGGTTGGTTGCGTGATGAGTGCGTTGTAAGCTTCGACACTTCCACCTTCCAAAGCAACTTCTCGAACGTTGTAGTCCTTCAAAATGGTGCTGATAACGGTATACAGCTCCTCGTTGTACACGGTGAGTTGAGGAGTCAAGGAAGGGGTGGAAAGATGTCCTTCATAGAGATGGGCGTCAGGAACAAAAAGAATAGGAGCACCCTTCTGTGAAGAAGGAGTGGCATGAACTTCCGTTCCGTTTAAAGCCAAAGTAGAGAGGTCCAAAGGAAGGTCTGCTCGTTTATTCGAAAAACACAAATGACCCTTCGGTGGATTTGAAGCCGGTTCAAGCTCCACACTTTTGGCCACTTCGTGGTGTGGCTCAGGGCGAGGTGAAGAAGTTTCACTATCGCAATCAGCAGACAAACTGAGTAAAAGAAGTCCTGAAGAAGGGAAGGATCTCATTAGGATTTTTTTAAAAAAGGTATTATAAAATAATACTATTAATATAGCAAGTATGAACGAAAACGAGACGCAATTTCTGAATCCTGCTATAACTACTCTGCCACTAACTCTTCCACCCCATGGGCCTTCTCGACTTCATTCGCGGCATTAAAAAACCAGACGCCAGCACGCCCGTTGCAACTCTAGAAGAAGCAAAGAAAAATATCCTTGCCTTGAATCGTGAAACGGCTCCTTATCAAATCCGAGACGGAAAAGAGGAAG
>CAYHHJ010000205.1:0-1842 GCA_964356405.1 uncultured Candidatus Peribacteria bacterium
TCTCGCCCACCAGTATTTTCGCCGTTTTTTGAATGTTTTTCACACGACTGTAGTAGCCCAGGCCTTCCCAGAGCTTCAAAAGAGCGTCTTCCTTAGCCTTCGCCACGGTCTTAATAGTGGGCAAGGCCTTCATCCAACGCTTAAAGTACGGCAGCATGGTCGCCACCTGTGTTTGCTGGAGCATGATTTCAGAAATCCAAACCTCGTAGGGGTCATATTTTTTGCGCCAGGGCAGGGGGCGTTGATTCGCGCCAAACCACTCCAAAAGTAGCTCCGTTATCTCCGTCCGTTCCTGGGGCGTGAAGTCCATGTGACCAGTATAGAGTAGAAACTGAAATAAAAAAGCTTGCAAAGCACGCCCGTTTCACCTAAAATCCCTCTGCACTCGTCCAAAACTCTAAAGTATATGTCAACCAAAAAAGCTGGAGGTAGTAGTAAAAACGGTCGCGATTCGCAGGCGAAACGTCTTGGTATCAAGCGCTTCGCAGGAGAGTTCGTTACAGCAGGTTCAATCATCGTTCGTCAAAAGGGAACCAAATGGCATCCTGGTACGAACATTGGTACTGGACGTGACTGGACCCTTTATGCACTCACCGACGGAAAAGTTGCCTTCACAAAAAAGCGACAACTGAAGTTCGATGGAAGCACTCACTACGACAGTTTGGTTCACGTAGTAGCTGCTTAATTCAGCTTTGCCTTTCAACAATAAAAAAGCTATCCTACTCGGGTAGTTTTTTACTTTCACGCCATATGAAAAATCAACTCAATGCTTTAGCGGCAGGCCTTACTACAGGTGTCTTTTGGGGAATGTCTCTTCTTATTGGAACGTGGGTGGCTATGCAATGGACTTACGGAGCAAGTTTTTTGGAAATATTCACAGGTGCGTATCCTGGTTACGAACTCACCGCAATGGGTTCTGTGATTGGTCTTTTCTGGGGTTTCATTGATGGATTTTTAGGTGGATACATTTTGGTTTGGCTTTATAATTTCTTCGCCCGCAAACTTAGCAAATAAATCTCATGTCTTTAGAATCCTTTTTTGGTCTCGATACCGAAGGCGGCGGCGCAAGCCCCGAAGCCAACGAGGCTTTTCAGGAACAGATGCGTGAAAGCGCAAAGGCTATTAAGAACATGAGCGCCAATCAAGCCGCGCAAAAAAAACAGGAAGACAAACTTGCCAAAATTCTGATGCGATTCATGAAAGACCCTGCGAAATCCGACATAGTATTTTTGGTGGTGAAACTTTTGCAAGAAAACGTACCGGGCATGTTCATTTTGGCGGTGCTTTGTATCGCTGATCCTGACATGGAAAAAGAAATCCTCAAAGATTTCGACCACGGAGAACCGTCTGAAAATGCTGCACTGGCCACGGTGCCGGGCGAAGCCTTTATCCCCGAAGAAATCAAACGTCAGCTCGACGCGTGGGGCAGGGCAATTTTGGATTCTGGACTGAAATTACCAGGCAAAACGCTGCAAACCGTACTAACACCCGATCAAAAACTCAAATCACTCATTTTAGATCTTCTACAATTTTCTCTCGAAGAATATTTCCAACGCCATGGCTTGGATTTCTCCGAAGATAAGATTCGCCAAGTCGCGCTGCTCAGCATTCAAAGTGTACTCATTAAGCTGCGTGAACTTGCCAAAGAAAAGACCGATACTGAAATTATTGAAAGTCCGCCTCTCGAAGCTGAAACGCCTCAGTCTTAATCCACGCCTATGTCGTCTCAAGTTGGAGTTATTGGTCTCGGAACCATGGGTTCTGCGCTAGCCCGAAATATTGCGAACCACGGGTTCCGGGTCAGCGTGTGGAATCGCACGCACGAAAAAGTGGTGGATTTTG
>CAYHHJ010000206.1:0-1841 GCA_964356405.1 uncultured Candidatus Peribacteria bacterium
CGCCTTCCCTCAGATCGCGGTGATCCACAGTAAAATCAGCGACGGCAAGAAAGCAGAAATCTGGAAATTCATACAATCCGGCGAAATCAATCTGGTCATCGGCTCTCGCAGCGCGCTCTTCTCTCCTTTCAAAAACCTAGGTCTCATTGTGATGGATGAAGAGCATGAGTGGAGCTACAAACAAGATCAAAGTCCGCGCTACCACGCCCGCGAAACCGCCCTAAAAGTAGCCGAGCTAACGGGGGCTCAGGTGGTTTTTGGTTCAGCCACCCCCAGCGTGGAGACTTTCTTCAAGGCTAAAGAGGGCGTCTACAAGCTCTACACCTTGAGTGAACGTATTTCGGGCACGCCGCTGCCCAACGTTGAAATCGTAGATATGCGTGAAGAGCTTAAGGCTCGTAACTTTTCCATATTCAGCGACTCACTTGAACAAAAAATTAGATCGACACTCGCCAAAAAAGAGCAAATCATTCTGTTTTTGAACCGTCGTGGCAGCGCTTCCTCGGTGCTCTGCCGAGATTGCGGCTACGTCTTCCAATGTCCGAACTGCGACCTCGCCCTCACCTACCACATTCGCAAATTCAAAGACCAAAGTTTGGTCTGCCACCACTGCGGAACCATACAAAAAATGGAGGAGAGCTGCCCCACCTGCAAAGGCACCCGCGTAAAATACCTGGGCCTCGGCACCGAGCGCGTAGAAACGGAACTTAAAAAACTCTTCCCCCTCGCCCGCATTCAACGGGCCGACCGCGACACCATGTCTAAAAAGGACAGCTTCACCGAGCTGCATGAAAAACTCAATAATCAAGAAATCGACATTTTGATAGGAACCCAAATGATTGGAAAAGGCTTCGACATCGCCAATATTACCCTGGTGGGCGTGATTATGGCGGACATGGGACTGCACATCCCCGACTTCCGCACTTCCGAACGCATGTTCCAACTCCTCACCCAGGTTGCGGGCCGTGCCGGGCGCCGAGAAAAACAAGGACAAGTGTGTATTCAAACCTACAATCCCGACCATCCGAGTATATTTTTTAGTCAAACTCATGACTATAACGGGTTTTATGAACAAGAAATTACTTCAAGAAAGGAGGGGGAGTTTCCTCCCTTCGGTCGCATCGCCAAACTTATGTTCTGTAACGAAAGCTTAAAGGTCTGTGAAACCGCGGCGCTCACACTTGAAAAACTCATCCCAAAAGATTCCCACAAGGTTTATGCGGCACCCGCTCTACTCTCTCGCATCAACAAACAATACCAGTGGAACATCCTCATCCAAGGCCCACAGCCAGAAAGTGTGCTCAAAAAAATCCCCGCCGAAGCATTAGTCGGTTGGCGCATCGATGTGGATCCGCAAATCAGTGTGTAGCCCTCGCATGCTGCACTTTCACATTGATGGCATGCGCAATAGTGTGATGTTCTTTGCAAAGTGGAGCTAAGTAATGCGGGTCATGGCGATGGCTGAGCGCGAAAATTTGCGTATGGTGGAGATGCTCTGCAGGTTTTTTGCAGGTTGAGATGGAACATTTCGTTCCGTGCTCTTTATCAATGACCCGTTGAGTGCGCGCGGGCATATGACGTGATTGCGACACTGGTAGTTCTGCGGCGATAGCAGCCTTTTCTTCTGCAATTTCTTGCTCACGTTTACCTAGAAACTCCAAGAGCAGTTCATTCACATCGAGTCCCTTCTCCTGTAATTCCAAAAGTTTTCCGGCCACTTCATCATTCAATTCCAAACTGTGCGCGCGCACAAAATCTGAATTTTCATCTCTAACCAAAGTCTCTACTGCCTTCTGTGGTAAAACCTTCACTGCTTCAGCCAACTCTGCTTCGTTCTCTGG
>CAYHHJ010000207.1:0-1818 GCA_964356405.1 uncultured Candidatus Peribacteria bacterium
ACACCCTTGGAAAGGGTGCAAACTCGAAAGGGTTTCGGGAGTTCGAATCCCCCCCTCTCCGCCAGGAAGTTTTAAAAAAGCGGTGGGCCCTTGTGGCCTAGCGGTTTTTTAAACAGGCTGCGTGCAATTCTGCGTGAAAGAAGCCTCTTAGTCACAAGTCACCGCCGTACCTTCTATGCCAGCCAAGAAATCGTTTTCGGTGTACCAGGCTCTTTCGTCGTCGTAATTGAGACGAGTGCCATCTGCATAAACAAAGGCGCCCTCTTCAAAATTCCACAAGCCTACAGTCGGCTCACCTCCAACCGGATCCGTAATGGTTATCTTTCCAAACTCGCCCTCCTTTTCCAAAATAATCTGAGTTCCATCGGGATCGCCAACAATTTCATAACAACGGGTTTCAAAACCACTGGTGCTACAGGCCGTGAGAAGAAGTGCCGCTAGAAAAATCTTTTTCATGCACCTATGGTAAACTGCCCATGTCGTTTTTACAAATTGCATGTTCACCTACTTGGTCATCGCCGCGGGACTCTTCAATCTTTTGACCTGCGTTTCCTATGCGCGGGATACTTTTTTAGGTAAGACTAAGCCAAATCGCGTCACCTGGATCATGTGGACAGTTGCCCCACTCATCGCCGCAGCTGCTGCTTTCTCGAAAGGCGCAGGCTGGGTAGCCCTTCCCATTCTTATGTCTGGCCTTTCACCCGCTATCGTTCTCATTGCAAGTTTTTTCAATCCCAAGGCTTACTGGAAGCTCAGCCAACTGGATTACCTATGCGGAGCCTGTTCTATACTCGCCTTCATCCTATGGGGAATCACTCAAGAAGCCGCCGTAGCCATACTCTTTGCCCTACTCAGTGACCTCTTTGCTAGCCTTCCCACCGTAATCAAAGCTTGGAAACATCCTGAAACCGAAAGTGCCCTGGCCTACATAGGAGGACTGGTGAACAGTCTAGCGGCTTTTCTTGTGATGCAGACCTTCGATTTTGCCAATCTCGCCTTTCCGATATATTTAATATCCTGCAACGGCTTTGTGCTTTTATCAATACTCCGTGGATCAAGGCACGGCAGTAAACGTTGACGCTCACAGACTAAACAAGGTATCATATAATAAATTATTAATTTATTATATGAATGTAGTAAAAGTCACTACAAGCGGACAGATCACCATCCCCACTGAGATTCGACGAAAATTTAAAACTCAGATTTTTGTTTGTGAACTTGTGGAAGAAGGTTTCCTTTTCCGCCCCATCCAAATACAAGCCACGAAACCTAAAAAATACAAATACACCATGGAAGAGTTTAAAAAATGGAGCTTCAAAGATAAAAGATCCAAGGAAAAAAATTTGGCAGACAAAGTTGATGATATCGTTTACACCCTATAAAAATGTACATCGTAGATTCTAACCTCATAATCGCGAAATTTCGGCAGAATGAAGAGAAGCACGAGAGTTCAAAACAATTCATTGCCCAACTGGAAACTTTCGTGATCACAGACTACATACTGGCAGAAGTAGCGACGGTGCTACAACTTAGATCCGGAAAAGCAATGGCGCTGGAGGCAATCGACTTTCTTATCTCAACCAAAGGAATCTTACACACTCGCTTAACTCAAGAAGAGCTAGAAATGACCTTGGATTTATTTATGAAACAGGAAGAAGATATTTCTTTTGTTGACGCAATCATCCTCATACTGAGCAAAGAGAGGAAATACAATATGGCCACATTAGACAAAGGCCTAATTGCGTCGGCAAAAAAGCGACTTTAAGCACTAAAAAACCCCGCTTTCGCGAGGCTTTAGCCAAGGTGGAACCTTGGAGG
>CAYHHJ010000208.1:0-1817 GCA_964356405.1 uncultured Candidatus Peribacteria bacterium
TCGGTTGATAGATGATGCCACGCCAGAGTTTGGTGAATACGCCGGGTTCATGAATTTCGAATTCTGGCGTGCTGTATACCACTCGTATTTCATCGCTGATGTCCTCGGTCGGCTTGGATCCCAAGTCGAGCTGGAGCTTGTAACGTCCGATCTCTCCAAAGTCTGAATAACTGTAGTTCAGCAGGCTGAACGTTTCCTTTTCGCCGGGTTGAATGGTTGTGACGATGCTCTCGGTGCATTCGGGCAGATTCTGTGTTTCGCTTATCTCGCTGAAGCCTTCATTCTCATACTTCAAAACGGTGAAAGGGGGTAGTAAAAGTTTTCTTCCATCGATTTCACTGCACTCGGAAATCACTTCAATAGGTTCGGCTTGGTTGTTTTGAACATCTACTCGGATATCTTTCCCTATAGCATATTCATTTTCAGCGGTTTTTAGGCCCACGTCGCCAGTGCTGAGTACAGGATCTGCGCTTTTATTGAAAAGTTGCAGGACTACAAAGGTAGCCAAGAAGACGAATAGATAGGGCAGGATGTTGAATTTTTTCATTAGATAGGGTTGTGACCTACTGCTTGGTAAGAATTTCCTTGAGACTCTTTTGCAGGTCATCAAAGGAGGCTGTTGCCGCAGGTTTGCGTGCGATGAGCACTATATCAAAGGCGGGCTGACTTGGCACGAGACTTTCTTTTTCCATCATCCGGATGATTTCATAAACCTGACGGCGCTTCTTGTTCCTCTTCACTGCGGATTTCTCGAGTTTTTTGCTCACCACTACGGCGTAACGCGTGGTGCCCAGGGTATTTTCCTGTTTGATAAGTATGAAAAAAGGGTAGGCCGTAGATTTGCCTTCCTTTAAAAGCGCCTGAACAATCGGCTTACCGTGGATTCGTTTACTTCGTTTCAGCACGACGTACAGATACCGTCAATTGATGTCGGCCTTTTGCGCGTCGGCGATTCAAAACGGCTTGACCACTTTTAGTGGACATGCGCTTCAGGAAGCCATGGGTTCGAGCTCGTTTACGTCGTTTTAGTTTTCCTAGCATAATAGTAATTTAGCTGGGTGATTGTAGGGAAGGGGGAAAGGAAAGTCAATTAGATTTATTTCCATTCGTGGCTAGGCCTGGTCTTGCGAATAGAATTGAATGTCTACTAAGCTCGTTCTGTGTTCTTTGGTTTGTGTCACTAAATCTCTTAATAGGAGGTAGAGTTTCATTCGGGTTAGGCGAGGATCTACTGAGACATCGTGTAGATTTCTAATACTGGTTCCTTGAGCAGAACTGTCTATCTTAAAGCCAGTTTTCTTAGGGTCACCCAGGGTGCTTCCCTCAATTCGTATAGTGGGGATACCTGGAATGGTGCAGGTGGTCCACTCTACGGGTACGTCCAACGGATGCACCGTATCTACGCCTACGAAGCTGTCGTATAGTTGAAAACTTTTTAAACTCACTACCTCTCGCGATACGGTCATTTCTGTAATTAGTCGAATCAACTCTGCTTCTGCTACCTCAAAATCAAAATGAAGGCTTGGAACGACTAACAGTGTGCCTTGATCGCCTGGTCCCATTGTCATTGGGGTAAGGCTGGGCGGCTGCTGAGTTATTTTTAGGCTAGCTTCTTCAATTATCCGCGCTGCCTTAAGTACTCTTTGCCCAAAGCCTTCTAAGTTAAGAACCAAGATTTTTGAAGAAAACTCAATGGGGATACCTGCTTTGCGATAATCCTTTATTTGCGTCACTAGTCGTCGTTCTGCCTCCTGCAATTGAATTCCGGTCACTGCCATAGTGGCCATTCTAATATATTAGTAAATTTTGTCAAACGC
>CAYHHJ010000209.1:0-1784 GCA_964356405.1 uncultured Candidatus Peribacteria bacterium
AGAGTGAGGCTTTTTGTACGGGCCCTTAGTCCTTGTTGAGGTGACTTTCTTGAGAGCTTGAGATAGTCTGCGCTCATGCAGATCAATACAAAGTTCACTTTCAAATACTTCTCCAAGCATCTTTGGCGGTTTCCCTGGGTCTTTTTACTCTCGTTGCTCGGGGTCATGATTGGTGTGGCAGGGAATATGATGGTTCCGTGGTTTTTCAAAGGATTCGTGGATCTTTTGGCGACTGGAGCAGTCAATGCTGAGATCTTTGACAGTGCTTTTGCACTTCTTCTTGCGGTGGCTGCTATGGATTTTATCTCGTGGATGGGCTGGGGCATCGCTGGTTACGCCATTCCTTACTTGCAGTCCCAGGTGATGAAAGGCATTGCCGATGAATGTTTTTACAAATTACACAGTCATTCCTTTCGATTTTTTAACAATCAATTTGTTGGGGCGCTTGTGAAAAGAGTGAACCGTATGGTGAGGGCTTTTGAAGAAATAACGGATGAGATTTTCTTTCAGTTCTTCCCTCTGGCACTTCGTGTCGTGATGATTGTGGGTGTGATGACGTGGATCAGTCCGCTGATGGGAGCGATCGTTCTTGTTTGGGTGCTTATGTTCCTTGGGGTCCAAGCTTTACTTTCTCGTTATAAACTCAAGCGTTATGATTTAGGAAAAGCGGCGGCAGACACACGTGTCACGGCCCAGCTTGCGGATACGGTCACGAATCATTCCACCATCCAACTGTTTGCACGGTTGCCTTTTGAGCGAAAGGAATTTAAAAAGGTGACGGACGATTGGTATAAAAAACAGATTGCTTCTTGGTTTTTCAATCAGCACATTGAAAGAGCACAGGCTCTCTTCATGATGGTACTCAATTTTAGCGTTTTGTATTTGGCGCTTCGTTTGTGGCTTCACGGCACCCTCACGGTGGGGTACTTTATTTTGATCCAGACTTATCTTTGGGAGCTCTACCATGCCGTATGGGATTTTGGTCGCACGCTTCGGCGTTCTTATGAACATTTGGCGGATGCGAACGAAATGTCTGAAATCTTAATGAAGCCAATTGAAATTGTGGACAAGCTGGGTGCGCGTAATTTAAGAGCCATGCGTGGGGTGGTTGAATTTAAAGACGTGACCTTTTCTTATTCGCAGAAAAAGATTGAAGGGGATGGGGAATTGGAGCGTGATATTTTGAAGCACCTTTCCTTTGCGGTGAAGCCAGGCGAACGCATTGCACTGATTGGTCCTTCGGGTGGGGGGAAGACCACCATCACGAAATTGTTGCTGCGTTTGTTTGACGTTCAGCGCGGTGAAATTTTGATTGATGGGCAGTCTATTTCTAAGGTCAAACAAGACAGTCTGCGTGCGCAAATTGCGCTTGTGCCGCAAGACCCTATTTTGTTTCATCGTAGTATCATGGAAAACATTCGTTATGGACGATTGGACGCGACAGACAAGGAAGTTTTTGCGGCTGCCAAATTGGCGCATTGTCATGAGTTCATTTCGCATTTTCCTGCGGGTTATACAACCTTTGTGGGTGAGCGTGGCGTGAAGCTGTCGGGTGGAGAACGTCAGCGTATCGCGATTGCGCGTGCGATTTTAGCGAACACCCGCATTTTGATTTTGGACGAAGCAACGTCGAGTCTCGACAGTGAATCGGAAAAATACATCAAGGATGCGCTGAAGATTTTAATGAAAGGCAAAACCGTATTTGTGATCGCGCACCGTCTGTCCACTGTGGTGGACATGGATCGCATTCTCGTTTTAGAAAAAGGAAAGATTGTAGAAGAAGG
>CAYHHJ010000210.1:0-1783 GCA_964356405.1 uncultured Candidatus Peribacteria bacterium
CGTAGCTGCCCTTGGCATTTTTAGGTGCTTTCGCCTTGATAGCGTCCACTACGTCTTTTGGAAGACATCCGTAAACGAGCTGAAGTGTCAGCTGCACTACTAATTTCGGCCTTTTGACGGACTTTGGGTCATAATGCCACCCACGGAGTCTGAAAAGTTCTTGGTAAAAAGACGGTGGAAAGGTAGAAAACCAAGGGAGAAAGTCTTCACTAACATAGGCCAGTAAGAGTTGACGCAAGGCTATATCGCCTCGCACTTTCTGATAGCCAGTATGCTCATCAATCAAGGCAATAATACCCACACGAGATAAGCCTTTGCCTAAAGTTTCGGCTCGTTCCGCTACGCCTTTTTCACTTTCTTTAAGTACGCCGGCGTTATTCGCTCTTACCAATGCTTCACATACAGCCGGTAAGAAAGAGGCTTCAAAACCAACTCCATAAAGGACGTTCCCCTTGAAAACTTCGCTTAGATCAAACTTGATCGGATTTGCTAGGATTTCCTTCAACTCATCGGAAATGAAAGGTGCGAGCTTAGATCTATTGATGAATCTTAAGAAACGGTCACCGCCGGCAACTCCAAGACCAAGGGCTTTTTGGACCCCACGTCCTGCGATAACTCGAGTCCCATCTTCAAGTACATAGCTTTCAATTTCAAGTCCGTGGATGATTAGCGGTAACTTGGGATTCCCGAACTTCACCTTCCTGATATGGCCGGCCTTAATTTGAGTGTAGTTTTGCTCTATTTTGGCTTGTGACAGCCGTTTTGAGCCGGCCTTATTTTGCTTTTTCATAAATTAAAGGGTTACGGATTTAAGTAAAAGGGTATCAAAAAGATTCTTTTCTCCACGGTGATTATATCGAAAGCAAAACTCGTCAATATATCTTGGGAGTTGATGCGCACTAACTTTGTGGAATTGGCCTACAATTCCTCGTTTCAAAAGTGACCAGAAGCCTTCGATCGTATTCGTGTGAGTGTCGCCATCCACATACCATTTAGAGTGATTGATGGTTTTGTGTGGGATGAAGTTTTTTAGTTTTGTATAACCTTTAAACTCATCTGTCATCATGGTGGTATTTTCGATTCTCACTTTCTCACGCACCAATGCCGTGAGTACTTTAGAATTGACCTTAAATACTTTCTTAGCGACAATCTTTCCGCCACGGGCTACCATCCCAACAACAGGTGTTTTTCCTAGTGCGCCACGTCCGCGAGGGCCTTTTCTCTTGCCTCCGACATACGTTTCGTCCATCTCCACAATACCCTCTAAAAATTGTCCATTCTCTATCATGGCGTTGCGGATTCGCATAGCCATGTACCAAGCCGTATTTTTGTTTACTTCGAGGTCACGAGCAAGCTGACGTGCGCTCACCCCCTTATACGCGTTCAAGATGAGGGAAATGGCTAAAAACCACTTCTGTAAGTCGAGGTGGGTCTTATGGAAGATCGTACCCACCGTAACGCTATAAGAAGTGTTGCAGTTATTGCAATGGTATCTAAACTCCTTTTCCATCGGAGTCTGGTTTGTGGACTTGCAGTAAGGACAGACAGGTTTCCCTTCCCACCTTACTTTTTCGAGATGCTTCAAACAGCTTTCCTCTGTTGGAAACTGTTTGTAAATCTGTATAATGTTCATGGTGAACTTGTTAAGAATGTTGTTGTAAACAAACTTTAGCAGGTTCACCGCATCTAAGTCAATAGAATCTTTCTACCACTAACTAGGACATTACCAATATTTATTTCATTCTCAATTAAATATTTATCCTTAGGGATTAAATACACCTCC
>CAYHHJ010000211.1:0-1771 GCA_964356405.1 uncultured Candidatus Peribacteria bacterium
CCATGCCGCAGGTCATCATCACGAACAGTTCGCTGCGCGTCATGTTGCGTATGTACGGCCGGACGAAAAGCGGCGCCTCGACCATGCCGACGAACACGTTCGCCGCCGAGGACAGGCCCACGGCGCCGCCCACGAGGGCACTTTGCACGTCGCCGATCCAGATGTTGATGAAGAAGGCATAGACCACGGCAGGCAGCATGATGCCGTCGTGGATTTCTTGGAAGCGCAGGTCGTAAAAGAAAATGAAGAGCAGTACGAAGAAGATGGGCGCGAGGAAGAAAAAGAGCTGCCAGTTTTGTACTTGAAAGTAGAGCGCGGCAAAGAGCAGGGCGCTAGTGAGTTCCGTAACGGGGTACCAAAAAGAAATTCGTTCCTTGCACGCGTGGCATTTGCCGCGCAGGCCTAGGTAGCTGAGTAGTGGAATGAGGTCGCGGGCACGGAGTACCGTTTTGCAATGTGCACAGTGTGAGCGTCCGGTAAAAATTCCTTTTTCACCAAAATGGAGGCGGGGCATGAGCATGCTGAGGAAGCTCCCGATGAGAAGCCCTCCGACCGCGCAAAGAAGCGTATTCCAAAGGGTCATGGAGTGGGGGTGTCCGTGAGGATTAAAGCGTTGTACTGTTCGGCAGCTTGTACACTGAGTTCGTCGCCGGGTTTGGAGAGTTCGTAGGCTTTTTTAAATTCCCATTTAGCACCTTCTGGGTTGGCTTGCGCGAGACGGATTTGGCCGGCTGTGAAGTGAGCTTCCGCAAGATTTGCGTCGATGTCGAAAGCGATTTCAATGGTGCTGTCGGCTTCGTCCAATTGGCCACGTCTCAAATAAATGTCGGCGAGGTAGGTGTGGCTTTGCGCTTCTTGTGGGAAGTAAGAAGTGCTTTCTTGTGCCAGGGTGAGGGCACGGTCGAGGTCATTCAGTTGCTCGGTGGCGATGTGCAGCGGTTCTTCAAAAAGAGAAAGACTGCTGTTGTCGATTTTAATAAGGTATTCGTAGGAAGCCAGGGCGTCTTCGAATTTACCGAGTTCGGTTTGGCATTCGGCCATCTTTATATACGCTTCGCTCTCGGGGGCAAAGTCGTAGAGCAGGGCGAGTTCAAAGGAATCCACGGCTTCGGCGTATTCGGCTTGTTCGTAGTGGGCAATGCCCAGAAAGTAATGGGTTTCCGGTTTTACCGCGTCGAGTTTTTTAGCTTGTTTGAAGGCGTCCTCAGCTTCGGGATATTTCTTCATTTGAAGTTGGGAGTAGCCCAGCAGCACCCACACGTCGCGGTAATCGTTTTTGGTGTTGAGCACTTTGAGGGCGAGTTCTTCCGCGAGTGGATATTCTTCGGCATCGATGAGTGCTTTGGTGAGCAGCGCTTCGAGGAAAATGGTTTGGCCACCTTGTTGAGCATCGTAACTTTGGAATGCAGCTTGGAAGTTTTGAAGGTAGGCCGTTGGCACGGAACCACTCAAGGAAATAGCTTTTTCGAGTTTGCTTTTGGCATCGTCAAAGTTGCCTTGATAAGCTTGCAAAATGGATTGGTAGAAAACGGTGGCTTGGTGTTCGCTGTTGCCTTCATTGAGCAGAGTCTGAGCTTCATCGAACTTTTTATTACGGAGCATGGCGTCGGCGTAGTTCACGCGAGTGGCATCGGTGGGGCTGAGCTCGTAAGCACGTTTGAGACTGGCCAATGCTTCTTTGTAGGAGCCGAGTTTCAAATAGCTCTTTCCGAGTTTGGTGTAGGCGGTTTCGGCACTGTCCTCAATGGTCACGGCAATGGAATATTCGCTT
>CAYHHJ010000212.1:0-1749 GCA_964356405.1 uncultured Candidatus Peribacteria bacterium
ATTTTTCTCACGTCGCTTGGACTCACCTCCGCACTCGGGTGGCTGGTTATGCGATTTTTCCCAAAGTGGGGGCTCATGGATAGGCCCGAGCGTTACGGTCACAAGCGTGCGCCGATCCCGTATCCGGGTGGCGTGGCGATTTTTTTCGCTTTTATGGCGAGCGCCCTTTTGTTTTTGCCGGTAATGGAAGGGAATCCCGCTTTGATTTCGGTTTTGGCGGGCGCGAGCATTCTGGCCTTTACCTGTTTTTTGGACGACCGTTTTGGCCTTTCACCTTACCTGCGACTTTTTATTCAGCTCTTGGTGGCTGGAATTGTGGTGGTGGGTGGCATTGGCATAAGTTCCGTTACCAATCCGTTTGGCGGTGCTTTGGTGCTCGATAGCATCAATATTCCTATAAATTTTGGCAGCTTTGCGTTCACACTTACGCTCTTTGCGGATCTGCTCACGGTGATTTGGGTGGTTACTATGGTCAACGCGTTCAATTGGATTGATGGGGTTCCTGGCATGGCCAATGCTAGCGCGGCGGTTTCCAGCTTCATTTTGCTCATGCTCAGTATGCGGCCCGACTTTCATTATGTGGATCAAACGCTTTCCATCACTTTGTCGGCGATTATTTTGGGACTCAGCCTGGGGTTTTTGATCTTTGATTTCCCTAAACCCAAAATGCTGATGGGAGATACGGGCTCCATGCTCCTGGGATTTTTGCTCGCGGTCACTGCCATTATTTCCGGCGGAAAAATTGCGACCACCATTTTAGTACTCGGCTTCCCTATTCTGGATTTTATTTTTGTGATTGTGCGCCGTTTACTCAAGGGGCAGTCACCGTTTACGGGCGACTTGTGGCATTTTCATCACCGACTTTTAAAGGCAGGACTCTCTGAACGGCAGGTGGTTATTTTGTTTGCCGTCACCGGTGCGCTCTTCGGAATTCTTTCCCTGCTTTTGCACACGGAAGGTAAGCTCATTGCTTTTGCCGCTATCGCTGCGGTTATGACCCTGCTTCTCACTTTGCTTTATTGGAAAAAATAAGTATGCTTTTCTCATCCACAACGCCAACGTGGTTATCCACAACCATATTATGAAAAATCTAATCCTCGTCCTCTCTGTTTTTAGTTTAGTGCTCACTTCTTGCGAAGTACGCACCAAGTCCGATGAATCGGCTGCTTTACCAAGCACACAGCTGGTTGAGCTCAGCTCCGAAGGTGAGCTGGTGCCCTTGATGCTGGACGCCAGTTACATGAGTGACCACCAAACTTTTTCTTATTCACTGAGCTACAATGGAAATCTCCTTAGATTGATGGACACTCAATTGGATGGGGCTTCTTCCTACGGTCCTAGCTTTAGCGTGGAAGGGGGGACTGAAATCACAGGTTATACTGAATGGCTCTCTGAGCTAGACATTGTCCCACAGCTCGCGTCTTCTGAGCTCTGGGGGCGTTACCAGGTTTATCGTTACTCCGTGCCGGATGGCATTTGTACTTTAGACAAGGCCGTGGTTGAACATAGGGAAGAAGGCTTGGTGCTTCAAGTTCGCACTTGTGGCGACCAAGACGCGGTGCAAGGCAAGGAAGCTTTAGAGGCTTTGCTCACGGGGTTGAGGCTCCAAGATTTATAATACGGTTCATCTAGCGAAGTAGTTAAGGCTTCGTTACAATGGGGGCTCCTAAAGCCACTTTTGGATGGATCCGGTTCTAGAAATCAAATCGAAACTTTCCATTGAGGATTTGGTTGCACCTTATGTGCAGC
>CAYHHJ010000213.1:0-1742 GCA_964356405.1 uncultured Candidatus Peribacteria bacterium
GATACAGCTCAAGGCTCAAACTAAAGCTATCAACTACACCGGACTCGACAATCCTACAGCCATTAAACAACTGCTGCTTGCACCTACTGAAGGTGGCAATGCAGATTGGATTAACGCTTCGGATAAGGTTGTCAGCTACCTCACCAACAATATGAAGTGGGAGAAGTACGGTGTCATGCCAAATCCAGAAAACATGGCTCAAGTGCTCGACCTTTGGTACAAACGTGTGGGGAGTCTAACCACTGCTCCATCGGCCGGCCCTATTGTTCCGCCATCGACCGTTCCAATGACTCCAGCCCAGTCAGCAGAAGCATTTGCCGATTACTTCCTGTGGGAAGTGCAAATCCGTATGGGAGGTCATCAAGATTACTCTCCAGACCGTTTCTATGGAGACGTGCAGTCGGTGAGCGATACAAACTTCAGCGGAATGATCACCTCACTGAGTTCAAGCGTGGTTGCGTACGATCCTACCTGGAAAACAACCCCAATCCTCCGATCCAATACACCTGACATGCCTCCTTCTTTGGAACTTCTTAGAACGGCCAAGCGTCTGGAATTCGATGATTGGTTTGAAAAAAATGGCGACTGTGCACAGTTCCTACGCATGGAGGGCGAATGGCCAGAAATCTTTAGAATTTCCGTACAGGCTCGTTTAGCTCAAATCATCGATGATCCTTATGCAACCGAGGCGAGCATCAAACTAGATATTGATGACTTCAAGCTATGGGTGGACTACGAACGGGCCAATATTTTTGAGCCATTGATCGGTAGAGCAGACGCGAAAAACCACGGCTACCAAGTCAATGATCACATCATCAAGAGTATGATGTCCCACTTCCGCTTTTCACCTCGAAGTATAGGTTATACCAAGTACACCGCGTTAATCACAGCTGAGATGAAGGTCCTCAAATAAACGACCTTAGGATTATTCCTCGTCCGTCTGCTGCATGATGCTTTCTTCACCAGGCAAAGGACAGCTGGTGAGTTCGCTGAGGTCTTCCAAAGAAGTTACCCCGTTCTTTACCGTGCCGTCGGGGAATTTCCAGGTTGGATAGCTCTTCACGCCTTCGTCGTTACACACCGACGCCTGTGAATTTTTACCGTTGGCGTCACATTCTACGTATGGAAGCAGGTCTTTAGAATCACCAAAAAGTTCCTTTTGATCTGCACAGTGAGGGCACCAGAAAGCGCCGTAAAACTGAGCGCCGGAATCGGCTAAACAGGTGGCAAAATTGTCGTAAGTGGCGTCACGGGAACAACCTAGAAGCAAGAGTCCGCTAAGGAGAATGAGGCTAAATGATTTGCGCATGGCGAAGTGTTAAATGGTCACGAGTGAGAGCTTAGCTCTTTTCGGTTGCTCTTTCCATATAAAAAACCTAAAATGGGCGGGCTTTACAGATGTGAAGCGTTGTGGTGGATGTAGCTCAGTTGGTTAGAGCGCCAGGTTGTGGCCCTGGAGGTCGAGGGTTCGAGACCCTTCATTCACCCCATTTCATAAACTAAAAGAAGGCCCTGAGGCCTTCTTTCTGATTTGAAGTTTTAGTTCTTAGACCCGTAGCGCTTACGGTCTTGTTCCGTGAGGTACTTTTTGCGGAGACGGATGTTTTTGGGAGTGATTTCCACGTATTCATCGTCCTTGATGTACTCAATAGCCTTTTCCAAGGTCATTTCTGAGATTGGAGTGAGTGTGAGTGCTTCGTCGGAACCGGAGGCACGTACGTTGGTGAGTTTTTTGTTCTTGG
>CAYHHJ010000214.1:0-1724 GCA_964356405.1 uncultured Candidatus Peribacteria bacterium
ACCATCAAATAGCTTCCGTCGGGCAATTGCACGACTGCTGGATCTTTGATGAAGTTGCCTTCAAGCTCGTTTTCACCTTCTTCATAGTCTAGATGCACATGGCCTTCATCTTCCCAGGTTAATCCGTCGCTTGTTACGAAGGAGCGGAATTCACCAAGACGAAGTTCGAATGCGTAAAACCGCACACGGCCGTCCTCTAAAGTGAGAGGGTTGGAAAGGAAGTAAGGTTCATTGTTGTACTTCACATCTTCAGCTTGTACAAAGTCGAAGGTATTACCGTTATCACTAGAGAATCCGGTTATAACTTCAGTTTCAAAACCACTGAACGTATTCATAGCCCATTGGCCATCAATGTAAAAAGCAGATGAATCGATGGTCGTATACCCTTCTGCAGAGAAGGCTTTGCCACCGTAGGTAAAATTGAGACCATCCGTGGAATCGGCATATTGGATACTAGGAAATTCATCACCATCAATTTGTGCAGTGAAATAAAGGCGGAAAGTTCCATCTTCACGAATCGCAATATCAGGATCACCAGGAGTGGTGTGAATATTATCGAGGCCGTCGATGGTTACTTTTTTAAAAGTCCACGTCTCGCCCTCGTCTTGTGAAATCGCGGCCGCTATGGCTTCATCCATGTCCAGAATATTGCTGCCCACATAGTAGAGAAAAATGGTTCCATCTTCCGTAACCATCATATCGGGCACGTTGGCTTGTTCAGAAAGAATCACGTTGTCACGCTCCCAGGTGATGCCGTCTTCGGAGCGGGCCGTGAGCAGGCGCATTTCATAGGGGCCGTATTCTATCCCACGATTCACCTCAGAAGGAGGAGTGAAGTCATTCACCGTTAAATCGAGAGAACTTGTGGGTTCAGTCTCTGGCGCTGTTACAGGATTTGGCACCAGGGTAGAATCTTCGGGCTTAGTTTGGCAGCCGGTAAGTGCAAGCAAAAATAGTAAAGCAAAGATGCGTTTCATAGCAAAGGGTGAGGATGCAAAAATCCTAGCACACGCGTCATTTTAAAGATATTTCTTTCCTTTGATTTTTTCGGGGAGTAGGTCGTCCTTGCTGTATTTTTCATAGCCTTCGCCATAGCCGAGGCCCTTCATGAGCTTAGTGGGTGCGTTGCGAAGTTTGAGCGGCACAGGCAGGTTGCCGTGCAGTTTTATGTCCGCCATCACGAGGCCCAGCGCGTTCGCAACACTGCGATCTTTTTTACATTGGGAAAGGTAGATGACACCGTGAGCCAGGTTGAGCGTGCACTCCGGCATCCCAATCACTTCCACGGCACGGAACACTTCGTTGGCCACCACCAGCGCCGTAGGCATGGCCATGCCAATGTCCTCACTCGCAAAAATCACCATGCGCCGCGCAAGGTATTTGGGGTCTTCACCACCGTCGAGCATCCGCGCCATGTAATACAGCGCCGCGTCCGGCTGACTCGCACGCATGCTTTTAATAAACGCACTCACCACATCAAAATGTTCTTCGCCTTTTTTATCGTAACGAAGGAACTTGGATTGCATCGCATTCTTCAAATTTTCCAGCGTCACTTTTTCGTAGAGCTGAGCCGTGTTTTCCACCAAGGTGAGAGCCTGACGCGCGTCGCCATTCGCCATTTGTATAAGCCATTCTTTGGCTTCTTTATTTATCTTAATTCCCGTTTGATCCAGAATTTTTGCCATCTCTTTTTCGTTGAGCGAATTCAGCACAAACACGCGGCA
>CAYHHJ010000215.1:0-1720 GCA_964356405.1 uncultured Candidatus Peribacteria bacterium
GCAGAAGGGGCCCTAGAAATCACGCTCGTGGGCCAAACGGTGAATTCCTACGGGCTGAGTTTCAACGACCGCAAATCAGGAAAATTCGCGGCCTACGGTAAAAGCCCTTTCTCCGCGCTGCTCCGTGAAGTGGACAAGCTCTATGACAGTGGCCTTCGCCGCCTGCGTTTCACCTCGCCCCACCCGCGCGATTTCCACGACGAAGTGATCGACACCCTCGCGAGTCTCCGCAGCATCTGCCCCTACATTCATATGCCCGTGCAAAGCGGCGACAACCGCACCCTGCGCCGCATGAACCGCAATTACACCGTGGAGGAATACCAAACTATTATGCGCAAAATTCAGGCGAAAATACCGAACATTGCCATTTCCACTGACATCATCGTGGGCTTCAGCGGCGAAACGGACGAGGAGTTCGAAAACACCTTCAACATGTACAAAGAAATGGAATGGGACACCTGCTTCATTTCCCGCTACTCACCCCGCAAGGGAACCTACTCACAAAAAAGCCTTCCCGACGACCAATCTTTCGCCGTAAAAGAAGCCCGCTGGCACCGCCTCAACAACCTGCTCAAAGAAATCTGCCACAAAAAACACGCGGCTTTCATGGGCCGCACGCTCGAAGTTTTGGTGAATCAGCAAATTGGCGAAACCTGCACCGGCCGCACCCGCGAAATGAAAGAAATCCAATTCCGCAGCGGCCGCCCCCTCCTCGGCCAACTCGTCGACGTGACCGTAACGGACACGAGCAACTTCTGGCTGAAGGGCGAACTGGCTTAAATAACCTGGTTCACGATGTAGCTCGCGTAGAACACGAAGCTCACGCCCACGAGGCCAAACGCCATATTGATAAGAAAGAAGGTTTTCATAATTGTGAGGGAGATCACATAGCTATAAGACGTAGTAGGGGCCTTTATTACAACAAAATCCCGACTTTCTGGCTTATACATGAGATAAAACGGCCACAATGAAGAAAACTTACAGGATTCTCAAACTTATTTGGCAAACATCATAAACGAGCTAGATGGTTCTGGCTCAAAGCTCATCAAGTGTCGAATGGCTTCCTCACCATGGCAGCTAATCGACTCTCTGGCGTGTACATCCTCAGGTCCAACTCCATAAACCCAGCCCTTAGGAAAATGAGTTTTTTTAACCTGACCACTTTGCAAAGCAGCAAGTGTTTTTGTATGTACGTCCTCCCAAGGTTCAAGTTCTAGGTCTCCGTGTATTGCTTCGAAATGAGGGGCGCCTTCTACCCAAACAAATCGAGTGGCTTCATCTCGATGGAGCCTACATAAAGGATGACGGTGTGGATTTGCAAATTCTCCCATATACATAAATGGCAAGAAGGGTAGGTCAACTTCTCCCCTGCTCTTTAAAAGTGCAAGGACTGAATCGTGAATAATACGCAGATCTCTAATCTGTTCACTAGGAGCATCACCATGAACATTTCCCTTTCCATCCAAAAGAACAATGCTGGGTTCGTTTCTTGGGACAAAATGCCCCAGTCTACGCAAGAGCGCTGACTTATTCGGAATAGCTGGCTCGCCAATCAATCTTGGATTGGAATGCAAAATCATAGGAGTAAATCTAAAACCACTCCTCAATTTCGTCAATAGCTACGCCAACACCGCCTTCACTCTCCTTATCCCAGATGAAGATGACTCTTCCTTCACGATCTTGAAGGAGGTGCCGAGTTGGCCGGTGTGTTCGACGTGGG
>CAYHHJ010000216.1:0-1718 GCA_964356405.1 uncultured Candidatus Peribacteria bacterium
CAGTTTCCATATCTTCAAACTGCTGAGTGAGTTCCTCATCAATAGTTGTATCACCCTTCAAACGGTTGTACACATTGTACTGAACCTCCAAGTCATAATCGGTGCTCTCAAAGAAAGTCGAGAGATCCGAAAGTTGCTTTTCTTTAAGGGACAAAACCATCATGCTCATTTGTTCGAGCATCTGAGTGTTGATATCCACGGCCTCCGTAGTCTCGGGCATGCTGGCAATCACACGCATCAATGTAATGTCTTTTAATTTTTGGTCGAGCAGTGCGGAAACCACCGCCTCACGTTGATCCATAGGCACGTTCTCAAGCTCCGTTAAAATAGAAAGTGAATCAGTTTGGTAAGCCGAAAGATCGATGATAGCTTGATCGTATTCCCCATTAGAAATCAAATCCGGCACACGCTCCAACTTTTGTGAAGCGGAGAGCATTTTAGATTCGGTCTTAGCTTCCAAACTAGAAGAAAGTAAAGCCGATGAAGCCGCCATATGATCTTCCAAAAGCACGGTATTTTCATCCACAAGAGGGCTGGTGAGCATTTGCTTTTGCGTGACTTCTAACTTAGCAAGGAGCACAGGATTGTCGGTATTTTCCAATGCTTCCTGCACGGTATCGTGGTAGTCATCGAGCGTAGCCGCCGCCTCTTCGGTGTCGCCTTGCGCCATGAGCACCTGAGCTTCGTTCAAGCGGTTTTCAGCTTGCTGAACCAAGAGCTCTTCCTTTGCGGCGGGCGTAAATGCCAAAGAAACCTGCACGTCTTCACGGAAGGTTTTTAGGAAGTAGAGCGGATGCGTGGGCAGAATCATAGCCACCAAAACATTTTCTTCTTTGTATTTGTCATCGAGTACTTGCGCGTAGGTTTTTCCATAAGTGTCATTGAACTGCCACCAAATATCTTCTTCCCGTTCAGCGGGAATTTTTTCCGTTTCAATAAAGCCATCGTTGTTTAAAATTTCAGCGCCTTGCCCCAAGGTTCCGGCATAAGCCACTTCGTCTTCTCCCTTCAAACTCAAATCTACCAAATTGCGTGCCACCGAAATGCGGGTTTCATCGCCTACCTCCAAGTCAAAACTAGCTCGGCTATCCACCTGTGCTTGCCCATCGGGAAAAGTCACCAAGAAATAGGAATCATTGGAAGTGATGAGGTTGAGCACTTGTACCCAAGCCCGCCCACTTTCCTGATTCACCGTAACTTTGGTTTCAGCTCGGTTGAGCGGATTGATTTCCGTGTCCACAATGTCCACCACCGTTTGAGGCGCCAGAGTCATGCGGCTATCGTCCACAAAATAAATGTGCGCCATGGCACCCTCCAAAGTCTCAACTCGGTCACCTTCTTGAATCACCCTATTATCGGTAACCAGCTCCCCATTCACCAGAACCTGCCCTTCCACCACTTCCAAAGTATTCACGGATGCGGCAGAAGCCGTGGGCGCCTTTTGGAGCACAGGAAGAAAAATCACAGAAAGCACCGCAACTAAAGTACCCACACTCCACACTCGGCGAAGCGAAAAAGATAGCTCTGGCCTATCGGGAAGCATATCTAAAAGATGTTCTTTATATTGAACGCGCTTCAAGCGGGAAACCTGAGGCGTAGACGTACTTCGAATACTAGCGAGCAGCGTCTGATAAGGACTCAGTCCACGATCAGGTAGTTTGGATTGCATACGGTTCCAAATCCGTTTTTTTGCGTTTTCTATTTGAGTATTGTCCATA
>CAYHHJ010000217.1:0-1695 GCA_964356405.1 uncultured Candidatus Peribacteria bacterium
CCAGAATTTTTGCCATCTCTTTTTCGTTGAGCGAATTCAGCACAAACACGCGGCAACGGGAGAGCAACGCCGGAATGATTTCAAAGCTCGGATTCTCCGTGGTGGCACCAATCAGCGTGAGTTCGCCGCTTTCCACATGCGGCAATAAATAATCCTGCTGAGCCTTGTTGAAGCGGTGTATTTCATCCAAAAATAAAACCTTGGGTCGGCCAAAAAATTGCTGGTCCACAATCGCTTTAATATCCGCCTTGCCGGCCGAAACCGCAGACAGCTCAAAGAGTTCCGCATCCAAACTTTTAGCATACATGCGAGCCAAAGTGGTTTTTCCCACGCCCGGCGGCCCCCACAAAAGAAAGGAAAAACGGTGCTGCTGTTCCATCGCCACGCGCAGCGGTTTGCCCGGTCCCACCAGGTGTTCCTGGCCCATATACGCGTCCAAAGTCACCGGCCGAATTTTAGCTGCAAGGGGTTCCATGGAGCCCATTCTACCAGATTCAAGCCCCCTTGGGTACACTATTGACGTATAGCCGTAATCATTGTATAGTTTCGTATATGAAACCGTCCCCAGCCTATGATAGAAACGATTTTGCTAACGTTTTAAAAGAAGCATCTGAGCAGGCGATGGAACGTGCAGGGTTTAATCGTGGGACTTTGTATCGTGCTAAGCAGGTGCTTCCTAGTTTGATGGAGGCCGATCTTCGTGATGTTTCAAATGATCCTTTGACCAGTGTGGTGTCGGCTCTCCGGGCAGCACTGAAAAACAGTTTCGGATATCGAACGCCCATCCAATTCAGACAGCCAAAACCCGACTACCGGCTTTTAGTGGGAAGACAAGTTGCCGTGGGCCCTTTCACTGTGCTTGATGATGAAAAGTCGCTTCTTGCGGCTAATGTGACTGTACGTAACGAAGTAAAAGCGCATGGTGGGATGAAGCCGGAAACCATCGAATATGTATTCAATGTGAACCATTTGGCAGGATCAAGAACTCAAAGTACGCCTTGGTATTTTAAGCTGGTAGAAACCGATGAAAGTGAGGCGCAGCGTGATCTATGTGCAAGAGTTGATCATCAAATGTCTGTTCAAATAGCCAGGTCGGTGACTACAGAGGGGCTCAGAAATCCCTTACAAGGTGGCGCACCTGGACTGGGGAAAAAAGCTTAGATATAGTGGGGAAGTCATGAAAAAACTCCTCTCCATATTTGTCAGTCTTTTATTGATTTCACTCGCTACTTTTTCCAGAGCCTTGGCTTTTGAGCCGCCCGAAGTTCAAGAGACCACTTCCTTATTTGCCCTCTACGCAGTAACAGACAATGGAGCCGCCGAAGTGGTGATTTATTCCAATTTTTACACCACGACCACTGACGAAGCTGACCTGCTGGATGAAATCTACGAGAGCCTTCAAGTCGACACCAGTACTGCGGAGGAAGATTTCACCGTGGAAGAGAGTCAATTCGCCCTCAATGAAGAAGACCTGTGGTGGGTGGAAGCTGGCATCGACGAAGACAACGGCATCACGGAAGCCGGTCTCGAGCTGCACTTTTATGTGGACTCCACGGACCCAACTATTTTGCTTGAAGCCGCGCTCGATCGCTTGCATGCAATCACGCGTGAAGACCTTGAATCCCGTATTTCTGTATACGTTAAAGAAGACCAACAAAGCTCCATTTACGGGGTGGTGATCATCAGCGACTTATT
>CAYHHJ010000218.1:0-1687 GCA_964356405.1 uncultured Candidatus Peribacteria bacterium
TGGAAATGCCGAAGAAGCATTTAATTTTTACAAATCAGTATTTGGTGGAGAGTTTGAAAAAATTACTCGTTTCAAGGACCTCGCAAGCCCTGAATTTCCAGTACCTGAAAATGAGGCAAATAAAATAATGCGCATTGCTTTGCCTATCGGCAAAAACATCTTAATTGCCAACGACGTTCCAGAAGTCATGGGACGAGTAAACGAAAACGAAAATAGATCTAAAATTGCTATTAGTGCAGAAAGCAAAGAAGAAGCAGACAAATTGTTTAACGGCCTTTCGGCAGGCGGGACAGTTGAAATGCCTATGGCAGAGAGTCCTTGGGGTAGCTATTTTGCAATGTTTAGAGATAAATATGGTATTGAGTGGACGGTGGAATTTACCCATGAATGATCAACCCATTTTTATGAAAAAACTCCTTTCTTTGACCGTTTTAGTTCTTTTAAGTGCTTGTTCAATGACCGTTGATGAGAAAGTCTTAAGTGACTGGATTGTGCTTGAGCAGCCAACGGAAGATCAGCTTGGGACTTGTCCACTTATTGTGTCGGGTGAAGCGCGAGGGCCGTGGTATTTTGAGGCGGTTTTCCCCGTCATACTTTTAGATGCAGAGGGGCAGCTCATTGCACAAGGGATTGCGACCGCTCAGGAGGAATGGATGACAGAAGATTTTGTCCCCTTCAGTATGCAGCTGTACTACGAAACCTTGAGTACTGAAGGCACTCTTATTTTAGAAAAAAGCAATCCTTCCGGTTTGCCTGAAAATGCTCTTCAATTGAGTGTGCCGGTGAAGCTTCAATCGTGTGATGGAGCTACCATGGAGGAGTATAAACATACTTTAGTGGAAGCCTATATCCGGAATAATATTTCCAGTATCAGTCCTGTGGAAGCAGTTTTAGGTGGTACTTGGTATGTGCTATCAGTGGAATTTCCGGATGTGGATCGTGTGAGTGTGATCTATGAGGATGGTCACATTCAAGAAGAATTCCAGGCGAGCTATTCTGTCTCAGAATCTGGAGACATTGAGTTGAAACTTTAACCCCTCTTTATGAAAACTTGTATCAGCTGTGGAATGCCTTTGGATGCGGAGCATGGACTCGGAACCGAAACCGCCGTTGGTGGCGTGTGTGATTATTGCATTGGTGAGGATGGACTCCCAAAGGACTGTGACACTATTTTTGAGGGTGGAGTTCAATTTTTTATGACCGTTGAGGGAGTGGATAAGGAGCTTGCGGAGCGCATCACCCGAAAAAACATGAACGGGCTCCCTTACTGGAAAGAACACCGAACGGCGTGTTTGGATGGAGCTCAGGCGACGGACGAGGAATTTGGCGCCGTACTTTCTAAACTTTAATCTCAATTTTATGAAAAAACTTCTCCTTTTGACGCTTCTACTCGCGGCTTGCCAGACCCAACCCGTGAAGCCGGTTCCGGCGGAGCCCGCGCTGCAAAGCTACCAATCTGCTGACTATGGGATTAGCTTTCAGTATCCCGGAGAATGGTTGAATAAAGCTTCGGACAGCTCTTATTCTAGTTTGGAGAACGTTTTAGTGGTTTTGGAGTTGCCTAAAGAAACGTACCCAGGCACTAACTTTTCCGACGCGAGCTTTTCGGTGAACGTGCAGTACGCTGAATCCTTGGAGGCGTGCCTTGCGCTCAGCTCGATTATTGAGTCGATCGAAACTTTTGAGG
>CAYHHJ010000219.1:0-1683 GCA_964356405.1 uncultured Candidatus Peribacteria bacterium
ATCGAGAAAGATAAAATCGACATTTTATGAACCACGACTATCAGGTTTATATCGACCATATGCTGGAGAGCATTGCTGCAATCGAAGAGTATGTGGAAGGAATGGATGAGGCGACTTTTTTGAAAGCTCAAAAAGAGCAGGATGCCGTAATGAAACGGATTGAGAACATCGGCGAAGCAGTGAAAAAATTGCCCGCAGAGTTCAGAGAAAACCACCCAGAGGTGCCTTGGAAGGAAATCGCAGGAATGAGGGATATCCTCATTCACTTCTACTTTGGAGTGAATATCAAATTGGTATGGGAAACTGTAAAAAGTTCGATACCCATGCTAAAAGAGCACCTAAGCAAGTTGCAGTAGAATATAAAAACTGGAGCCACGATCGGGAATCGAACCCGAGACCTCATCCTTACCATGGATGCGCTCTACCGACTGAGCTACCGCGGCACACGTTAGCGGGGTTAGTTAAGCAAAATTCCACCGCTAAGGCTAGGGGATTTTCCACATGCGTACTCATCAAAAAATTCCAGGGAAAACGAAAAGGACGACTTTGTCGTTTGTCCGGGCGAAATTTTTCTGAGGGACACTCAGTGAGCTCCAGAAGGAGCCCAAGTACCGCCGTGGTGGATCTTGCGAACATCGTCGACCTTATCGACAGGTATTCTAAAGGTTAACGGTGGACAAGTCAAGGTTAGACTAGACAATCACAAGAATCGCAGTCTTAAGCCAAAAGGTAGCATTAGACACGACAGTCCAGACAATCGAGAAACCAAACCATCGCTGCCCCAAGTACAAGTCGATCACCATGAACGCAATGAAGTAGGCCGTGCTCTTGTCCAAAAATTCTAGATAACGAGCCTTGTAACGATACGGCACCAACAAAGTCAAAAACTTGGAGCCATCCAAAGGAGGAAAAGGCAGCATGTTGAATAAGAACAAAACCAAAGAGAGCTCCAAGACAGATCCAGAAAAGGTCCACAAAAAACCAAGAGGCAAGTAGCTGTAAGGAATCGCTGCCAAAAATGCCAGGATCAAATTGGCCGCAGGACCCGCCAAAGCCGTGAGGGCTTCATCTCGAAAAGGCTTCTCAAAATTGCGAGGATTCACAGGGACTGGCTTCCCCCACCCCATTCCTGCGAAAAACATCATCAAGGTTCCAACCAAGTCCAAGTGACGAAGCGGATTCAAACTGAGTCGCCCCGCACGTTCTGCCGTTGGGTCGCCCAGACGAGTCGCCACCCATGCGTGACTGGCTTCATGCACAGTGAGGATGAGCACCAGCGCCAAAAGATAGCTGAAAGACAAGAACATGAGTTCATTGTAGCGAATTCCAGAGAGAATGCGATGCATTTCTTTTACTAAGAATCAAAGAATAGCTTCAGATCAGAGAAGGAGAGGGGGCAACACTTTAAGCCACCCGTCCAGTATATAAACTTGCCCGATTTGATGTGGGTACGTATATTGATATGAATCGTCGCCGCCAAAAGGCACGGTTCACCCGCTCATTAAAAACACGAAACAAAAACAAAAAAGAAATTACCTATTAAGGCGTTTGCTTTACGCTGGTGGTCACGATTAGATCACCCATGAGATTTAGACTCTCAACTTCCACTTTGTGGATCACGCTTCGTTCCCTGCTTCGGCACAGCGACTTCGACTCCACGCCAAAAGTAGCCCTGGTCCGGCC
>CAYHHJ010000220.1:0-1654 GCA_964356405.1 uncultured Candidatus Peribacteria bacterium
GTTCACCCGTTGCGGCCTGTGAAGAACGCGCGTCTCCCAATTCTTTGGATCGTTTTTCTTGTTCCAAGGCATACAAGCGCGCACGAAGCACTCCCATCGCTTTGATCTTATTTTTGAGCTGGGATTTTTCGTCCTGACACTGCACGACCAAACCTGTTGGAATGTGAGTGATGCGCACCGCAGAGTCCGTGGTGTTCACGCTTTGCCCTCCACTTCCTCCTGATCTAAACACATCGATGCGCAGGTCTTGAGCGCGCACTTCCACTTCCACCTCATCCATTTCAGGTAAAACCACCACCGAAGCTGCGGACGTGTGCACGCGGCCTTTCGCTTCTGTTTCTGGAATACGTTGAACGCGATGCACTCCACTTTCATATTTCATTCGTCCATAAACTCCTTCCCCGATCACTTTAAAGACCACTTCCTTCAGTCCACGCTCCCCTGCACTTTCGGAGATCATTTCAGTTTGATAACCCTTGTTTTTGGTGTATCTCAGATACATGCGACAGAGCTCTTCTCCAAACAAAGCCGCTTCATCGCCACCCGCACCCGCACGAATTTCCATGATGCAGTTTTTGCCATCGTTCGGATCTTTGGGCGCCAACTCCAATTTGAGATCTTCTTCCAATCGAACAAGAGCCTCTTTAGCAAGGTTCACTTCTTCTTTCGCCATTTCTCTCATTTCCTCATCTTCATCTTCCAAAAGCCCTTCATTGTCTGTGATCTGCTTTTCAAGTCGTTCTTGTTCATAAAAAAGTTCCACGGCGTTTTGGAGTTCACGGCGACGTTTCAAGAGTTTTTGATATTCGGTCTGATCTGCAATGAGCACAGGATCCGCCATGCGCATTTCCAAGTCCTCAAACTCGGTGGCCATCTTTTGTAATTTTTCTCTCATAAGGATGTGGCTTGCACCACGTTATTGCTTAGCCTTCGTTGCACTACGGCTTAGAGGTTTTATCAGATTTCCCCTTTTCTTTCCAGAAGAAAGTGCCGATCCAAACCTTCCAAATCCTGACGCAAAGTGAAGGAATACTCCGGCAGCAACTGGCTCGAAAGCTCACGAATGGCTTCACCCTGCGAGAAACCGACTTCTCCAAGGATGTATTTGAAGTTCCAGATCCCCTCGCGAATTTGCCCAAACAAACGCCGATACAAGTCCAACCCATCAGCTCCACCGAACAAGGCCAAGCCAGGTTCATGATTCAGAACATTCTCATCAATGTCCGCGTGCGTTTCCGTTCCGATGTAAGGCAAATTCGCCACCACAGTGTCGAAATCCTCGCGAGGGACCTCAGTCAAAAGATCCGATTGTAAGAACTTCACGTCCAACTTCAGTTGAACACAATTTTTACTCGCAATGGCGAGTGCGTCCAAACTGATGTCAGTCGCAGTCACCTCCAAATCGGGCCGTTTTGTCTTGAGGGCCAAGGCGATCGCGCCACTTCCCGTACCCAGCTCCAAAACCTTCTTCTCAGCCACCTCAGAGGTCCAATCCACCAAAAGCTCGGTACACGGACGAGGAATCAAAACCGATTCGTTCACGAATAGAGTCAGTCCATAAAATTCCTTCTGGTGCGTCAAATAAGCCACGGGTTTCCCATCCTTGATCGCGGTCCACGCCAACTGCAATTCCGCCAGCTTTTCCACCGGGATT
>CAYHHJ010000221.1:0-1636 GCA_964356405.1 uncultured Candidatus Peribacteria bacterium
AAAACTCGACCCAAAAATTTTTAAAGAAGTGCCGGGAGCTTATAATGGACATGTCCCCATCTCGGGTGTGTTCGCGTTTTTGGGTCTACTGAGTGCGGTTTTGTACGACTACCGCTACGTGATTGTGGGCAACGAGCAAAGCAGCAATTTTGGGAACGTGCAGTACAAGGGCATGGAGGTGAATCATCAGTGGAGCAAGTCGGCGGAGTTTGAAATACTTTTGCAAAATTACACGCGGCAGTTTTTGACGCCGGATGTGACGTATTTTTCTTTGCTGCGGCCATTTTACGAAATCCGCATCGCAGAAGTGTTCACGCATTATCCCCAGTATTTTGGCGTGTTCACGAGTTGTAATCGGAGCTTTAAGGTTCACAAAGAGCGAGGGGCAAAACTGTGGTGTTGTGAGTGCGCGAAGTGCGTGTTCGTGTTTACTCTTTTGTCGGCATTTTTAAGCAAGGAGGAGTTGGTTAAGATTTTTGGAAAAGACTTGTATGCCGAGCCGAGCTTGCAGCCCATGTTCTTGGATCTGATGGGGCAGGGGGAAATGAAGCCATTTGACTGCGTGGGGACTTTTGAAGAGACGCAGGAGGCGTATGCGCTGAGCCGTGGAAAGAGTAAATTTGTGCACGTGCACAAAACGGTGGCTGCGCCCACGGTGCCGGTGCCGTTCCGATTGCTGGGTATGGATGATGTGCTGATCTTGGGTTACGGAAAAGAGGGAAAGGCGACGGAGGAATATTTGAAATCGCGCTATCCGGATTTGAAAATTGAGATTGGCGATCAAGCGACGGATGCAAATTATTTGAGCAAGCAGGAGGATTTTGATTTTGTAATTAAGACGCCGGGAATTTCTAAAACGAAAGTTACGCGCCCCTACACCACGGCGACCAATTTGTTCTTTGCGGAACGGGAAAACAGGAACGCTGCGCTCCGCGCAGTGGTGGTCGGCGTGACCGGCAGCAAGGGCAAGAGCACCACGGCTACCTTGATCGCACATTTAACCGGCGGGCGGCTGATGGGAAATATTGGTAAACCGATGCTGACGAGTTTGCTGGAGCCAGTGAAAGCCGGCGAGGTGTTTGTGCTCGAGCTGTCGAGTTACCAACTCGACGACTTGGAGTATTCGCCGGACATCGCGGTGGTGACGAACCTGTTCCCGGAGCACATGACCTACCACGGCGGACTCGAAAATTATTACGAAGCCAAGCGGAACATTGTGAAGCACCAGCGCGAGGAAGATGTGTTTGTGTACAACCCAGCCAATGCACGGCTCAAAAGTTGGGCCAAGGCCGCGCGCAGCCACACGGTTTCGTTCACCAAAGATCTGCCGCTGAAAGCGAGCGAAATCCCGCTGCTGGGCGAGCACAACCGCGACAATGTGCGCGCGGCGGTTACGGTAGCCCGAATGCTCGGAGTTTCTGATGCGCTCATTAAAAAACGCATACTCAGCTTTAAGAGTTTGCCGCATCGCCTTGAATTCGTGGGCACCTTCAAGAAAATTCACTTTTACGACGACGCCATTTCCACCACCCCCGAGTCCACGATGGAGGCGTTGAAGGCACTGAAAAAAGTGGACACCATTTTCTTGGGTGGCGAAGACCGTGGCTACGAGTTTGGCGAGCTGGAAAAAATGCTG
>CAYHHJ010000222.1:0-1616 GCA_964356405.1 uncultured Candidatus Peribacteria bacterium
GCTTTGCACTTGGGCCGGCTGCGAAAGCCATTCGGAATTTCCTTGGAGTAAAAAGGCACTTTTTTCTTTGGCTTCTTCAAACAATTTTTCGGCGTCGTCAAAGAGCACAAGGTCTGCGCCGCTTTCGCCGGAGATCACGGATTCACTGGCACCTTGCAGCGACACAAAGGCTTCGCTGGCCAGGGCAAGTGCCTCCTTTCCTTCTTTTTTGCCCAGGAAAACTACTTGGCTGATGTTGAGCACAAAAATCACGAGCAGCGCGGCGGCCACCATCGGAACGCGTCCAAGTCCGCGCCTATGCGGAGGCAATTCTCCAATGATGCAAATGGCGCCTTTCTGTTGGCGGGTTTTGATTTCTTCTTTCAAATTCACGCTCACTTCTGCATGCGCTTCCTGTTTTTTTCCGCCGTCCACGCTCTTCAAATTGATTACATGTTTGGAAGGCTCCGGCATTTCCGGCGCCTTATTCAAATCTTCGGGACCGATATTTAAATTGGTGGTCATAGAGCTTAGCGAAGGAGGGATGTGCGGGTGAAAATCCCGTCATCGAAGAGTTTACGAGTGGACATGAGTCGCGTGAGAGTGGACAGATACGTGCCAAGTATATTCCCTTCCGGTAAAAATGCACTATCAAGTATCCAGATTTGGTTGGAGCCCGGCAGGAGCACGGACATTTCTGTTAAATCGCGTCCACTTTGTCCGCTCTGGCGGTCCAAAGTTGCCAGGAGGGAGGCTTCGTCGGGAGCGATTATGAGGGCGTCGTCCGTGAAGGCAATGGCGACCACGGTTTGATCGCCGGCGCTGAAGAGGCTGTAGCCATCTTTTGCGGTTTCGGTGAGGTGCAGGAGCTCGGCTTTTTGTTCGCCGTCTTCGGTGTAGAGCCGTTTGAAGGTGTAGTTTTGCACGAAGCGGTCACGCATGGTTTGGGCGGAGGCGCGGTTTTCATCGGTGAGCTGCAAAATGAAGAGGAAATCTTGGGCGCTGGTCCAACCGACGTAGCTTTCGCCACTCAGCAGAGGCAAGACTTCGGCGAGTGTGGTGGGACCAAAAAGGGAGGTGAGCTCCGATTCAAGACTGGACGTGAAAATCATTTCGCCGGTGCTACCCATGCGCGCGAAAATTTCTTGCATGCGGGTGATTTGCGCGGCGAGGTCTTCGTCGCCCCATTCCCAACCGAAGGATTTGGTCCAGGGCAGGAACTTTTGCTCGTATTTTTTGGTGGGATGGAAGTAGGCGCCGTCGAGGAAATCTTTGTTCACGGCCGTGAAACTCTCGGCGTACCAACCCGTGGATTCCATGCGAACACTGGCGCCCCACGCAGGGAAAATTTGCAGAATGGAATCGAGGAAGAAAGGCTGAATGCCGAGTTGGGCGGTAAGTTGGGTGGGCGCCGCGCTGAGGTTCATAAAGGCGAAGCCGCTTTGAAGGTGCCCGAGCCGGCCACGGACGTTTTGGTATGCGGAACTGTCCTCGAGACGAGGCGTGAGTCCACCGAGAGTGGCGAGGGCTTCGGGCGAATTGGAGAAGGCGGCAAAGTTGTCTATGAAGCGGAAGCAAAATGCCTCAATTTCGTAACAACGCACGGCTACATTTAGTTCACTGGTTTTAATTTCTTC
>CAYHHJ010000223.1:0-1610 GCA_964356405.1 uncultured Candidatus Peribacteria bacterium
TAAAGCTGTGCCGCTCCGAGGTAATCCACAAAGCGCAAGTATTTTGAAAGCCACTTGAGAGCTTTTTGATCCGTTTTGGTCATGGCGTGTGACGTAAAGAAGTGGAACGGATTCACTTTAACTCAAACGTAGTCCTTGAGCAAAAGAATGTGACTTTTTCAAACCCTCTTTCGATTTTCCAATAAAACTCCTACAATGGATTCAGACTAAACGCCCATGTCCATTCTTGTTCTCAACGCCGGTTCTTCTTCGCTTCGTTTTTGTGTGTTCAACAAAAATTTAGAAGAAATTTACAAAGGACACATCGATGCCATCGGACAAAAACACTGCCTCTACCGACACTACCTTCCAACGGGCGAAGAACAAGTTCCAATCAAAGCCAAGAATCACAAAGTCGCCATCCGCTATGTGCTCAAAGCCCTCACTGAGCATGGCATTGTCAAAGACTTGAGTTCCATAAAAAAAGTCGGCCATCGCGTGGTTCACGGCGGAGAAAAATTCACGAAGCCTTTGCGCATCAACGCAAAAAATCTCAAAGAACTCACTGCGCTCTCTCCGCTCGCGCCGCTGCACAATCCCGCGAACATCGAAACGCTCAAGGCCAGCCTCAAGGCACTCCCAAAAGCGAGCCACGTCGCGGTTTTCGACACCGCCTTCCACAGCACCTTGCCGCAAAAAGCCTTCCTCTATGGATTGCCCTATGAACTTTATGAAAAAGAACATTTAAGACGTTACGGCTTCCACGGAACCAGTCACAAATACGTCAGTGAGATCGCCACCAAACTGCTCAAAAAACCTTCGGCCAAACTCCTCTCCTGCCACATCGGAAACGGAGTGAGCATCGCCGCGATTCAACACGGAATCTGTCTAGACACCAGCATGGGCTACACGCCCCTCGAAGGCCCAGTGATGGGCACTCGCAGCGGCACCGTGGATCCGGGTCTCGTTCTAGAATTAGTAAAGAAACGAGGCCTTAAAAAAACAGAACACCTGCTTCAAAAAGAATCCGGATTCAAAGGGCTGTCGGGCCTTGGTTCGGACATCCGCACGCTGTGGGCTCAGCCTAAAAATCCAGGCACCCTGCGCACTTTTGAAGTTTTCAGTTATCAAATGGCCAAACTCCTGTGCGGTTATTTCGCCACCCTAAATGGCCTCCCCGATGCGATTGTTTTCACCGCGGGCATTGGTGAAAACGCCTACTATCTACGTAGGCAAATCTTGACCCACTTAAAACCTTTTGGATTCGTTCTGGATGAAAAAGCGAACCAAAAAAATGCGCTGCTCATTTCCGCGAAAAACTCCACGATCAAAGCCTTCGTGATTCCAACAGAAGAAGAACTCCAAATCGCCAAAGAACTTTAGCACTCGAGACCCTAGCACTCGCTCAACTATTCAGTGAACGAGATTTCGTAAAGCCCATTAGTGGTGGTGAGCATGAGCAAATTACGGGTCTGATCAATGAAGATGTCCGTGATGTCTTCATCCAAAGTGTCAAAAACGTATTGGGAAGCGTAGGTCAAGTCATTGGTCTTCGTGCTCTTTTCATAGACCAGCACTCGTTTAGCCTTTGAATCCAAGACATAAAGACGGGTATTGGCCAGGTCTGTGAG
>CAYHHJ010000224.1:0-1547 GCA_964356405.1 uncultured Candidatus Peribacteria bacterium
TCAAAGGCCGCATAACTGAAGAAGTTATAAGCGGAAAAATAGCTGCAATCGGTAAACAACTAGGTGAAGGGAAGGTGGCTAAAACCGAGTTCGATGAAATGAATGACACGCTCGATGAATTATTTTCTGCCATTAAACCTCACATAAACATACTCTTCGATACTCGTGAAAACGTGGTAGTAGTGAATGAGTGGGGAACCCAATTTGGTACTTTGAACGAAGAAGACGATATCGTTGGTTTCCTTCGTGGTTATGCAAAAGTCGACCGTCAATTCACAACCATGTTCAAGGAACTTATGGACCCCGCTGCATTTGAAAAAGCGATGAACGACGATCGTCAGAGGGCCTTGATGTTCAGAAAACTTCAAGTCTTATTGGGTCTAGACTCATCGGTTGTTGCTATTGAAATGTCGGATATAAATACAGCTTTTGCTGAGCAAATCGACAAGCTGGGTAAAGAAGATGCGTTACCAGATACTCTGACTAAAACTCAGCACGGAAAGATTTTGGAAAATCTTAAAAAAATCAAAGCCTTATTGGCTAAAGATAAACGCTTGGAAAAATTGATGAAAGGGAATGAGATCAACCCTGATTACGAAAAAGTGGGGATGCAAATCCGAACCTTAGACGAGGCGAAGTTGTTGGGAGTGATCGAGAGATTCAACACTGGTTTATTCGCAGATAAAATTCTCCATATGCGAGCTTTGGATGCAGATGCGGCCGCGGGAGTGGCCAATTGGAATATGTTTGAAGCACGAGTAAAAGTAGTTAAATCTCTTTTGGGTATTCCAGATGCAGATGACCTAGATGTGCGCCAAATTCCATTTTTGGCGGGTATGATTAAGAATAAATTGGAAGGACTGGCTCCCTATGTAGCGAGAAATCCAAGTGCAAAGGGAAATTGGGAATTACTTTTGGCTTTAATTGCAACGATCCAAAAGCGTGAAACGGTAACTTACTTAGGACAGATGCAACAGATGGAGAAAATGAATGAACGAATGACCGCCCTTTTGGAACGTCGGTTCAAACCAAGGGCAGGTATTGAATGGAAAGATGTGAAGGATGTACTCTCCGAGAAAGTGTTAACCAGCTTGGCACTCATTGAACAAAATGGAGGGGAGGCGGAATTCTTATTTGTGGATGAGAAAGGCAACTACATTTTTGGTGATGGAGCTTTGACCATCGCGCCACAAACTCGTAACAAGACTTTTAAAGAAGCCTTAGCAGAGGTAAATGCAATTGGATGTGACCTTATGAACACTCAAGAGTATGCAGCCTTTTTAAAGGCAAAGGATTACAATGCCGACATGAATAAAAAAACGTGGCTCAAGTACGACGTTGAGGAGGGGATTTATGGTAACTCCACAGGAAGCAAAATGAATGTGTCCAAAACAACGGACCCTGCTAGGCAAGATCCAGAGATCGGTTATCGTCGAGTAGTAAGAGTTGCTAAGATTTAACACGCTTAGCCTTCCCCCCCAGCAGCTCTTCGTATACACTGGCAAAGCTCTTTTAGCTGCCTAGGCGGATCCCTATGTTCAAGCGAA
>CAYHHJ010000225.1:0-1515 GCA_964356405.1 uncultured Candidatus Peribacteria bacterium
GAGGAAGTTGAGGACGGCCAGAATTCTGTAACGAGTAGAAAGTTTCATAGTAGAGATTTTAGCACTTTATTTATAAGATTGATAAGTTTATTTTAAAATCATGATGCCATTACTGCTTACCGCTCTAAGCCTTGCCATGGATGCCTTTGCCGCTTCGGTTGCCATGGCTGTCCAAACAAAAAAAACATTCCGACTGGTGATACTTTGCGGTTTATTTGGACTATTCCAAGGGCTGATGCCACTTTTAGGGTACTGGCTAGGTGAAGCTTTTGAGGGGTTCATAGCCCCTGTTGATCACTGGCTTGCTTTTATACTTTTAAGCGGACTGGGGCTTAGGATGCTTATTAAAAAAGACACCGAGGAAATAGATTTGAAGGACCTCTCTTGGAAACTTATGCTGGTTTTGGCCATTGCGACTAGTATTGATGCCTTTGTGGTTGGCATAAGCTTACCTCTACTCACCGAGCATGCATACATTGCTGCTCTTGAAATCGGCGTCATCACTTTTGGCCTCTCGCTCTTTGGGATTTTTGTCGGACGACGTTTCGGTGAATCAAGCGCCACTCACGCCACACAGTTTGGAGGCCTGATCCTTATACTCTTAGGTGCCAAAATCTTAATCAGTCATTTGTTTTTCTAATCACAAAACACCAGTGCGTGAAGGCTCGGTCAAAATCGGGCGCTTCAAGGTCGGTGATTTCTTCTACGATGCAAGGTGCGAGACGGCGTTCGTCCATTTGGAAGTTGGTACAGTTGTTGGAAAATAGTATGAAGCCGTCGTCCGTGAGTAGTTCGAGCGCTCCGTTGATGAGAGCAGGGTAATCGCGTTCCACCGAAAAAGTTTTACCTTTGTTTTTGCTGAACGTTGGCGGATCGATGATGATGATGTCGTAGCTGAGGCCTTTGCGTTTGGCGTAGCGGAAGAATTCCAGCGTATCCATTTTGTAGACCCAGTTTTTCTCGGGTGGAAGGTCATTGAGCGCCAGATTCTTTTTTATCCACTCGCAATAAGTTTCCGAGAGATCCACGCTGGTGGTTTTTTCCGCTCCCCCGGCTGCGGCGTAGACCGAAAAGCTTCCCGTGTAGGCAAAAGTATTGAGCACTTGGGTGCCGGCGCTTTGCTCGCCAATCCATTTTCGTGTTTCGCGGTGGTCTAAAAAAAGACCCACGTCCAAATAATCTGAAAGGTTGATGAAGAATTTATGCCCATTCTCTTCTACTGTAATTTCACTGTGGTCTGTCTTAACCGGCTCACCGGCCCCTTTGCCCCGGCGATCCTTATAAAAGAATTCGCTGACAGGCACTTGCTCACGCAAATAGGCCTCGAGGTCTTTTTTATTCGGCATCTCACCAAAAATGTGGATCACCGCCTTATCTTTATAAATATCCACGGCGAGGTCATCATCGCGGTATAAACGGTAAGCTTCGTGGGTTTGCATGCGCGGATTTTAGCTCAAGGAAGCTTTTTTGGCGAGCTTTGTCGTCCGTACTTCTCTCTCAAACGGCCGTTGGCAT
>CAYHHJ010000226.1:0-1513 GCA_964356405.1 uncultured Candidatus Peribacteria bacterium
GAAATAAAAAGCATATGAAAATAATAGACCTCCACACTTTGGCTCAATTGCCTCTTGAAATCGATCTGTTGGCTATTCATGAACTTGAGGGACTTTGGAGCGGTTCTTTCTATCATGTCCCGATGAATGAGATGTTCTTTAACGTGAGCGACCACAGTAAAAAGCCTTTTTCACTTGGTTTAGCCTGGTCTTCCACGGGTTTTGTTTACTCCACCCATCAGCGGGCTCCTCACTTTGACCTGCATGCTGAGTACCAGCGAAAAATGGCGATGCCTCCGGATAAAGATCCTTTGGGAAGAGCGATCCCCCGGCCCTGTTATTGGTACGACGTGGGGAATGGAAAGGGCTTTATTCGTGGAAACGGCATGAACAACTTCGCCTTGGATTCTCGCATTGCAATCAACTCACAGTTTTTGCATGATCGGGGCGAGACTGTCGTTTTTGCCTTCGGAAAGCCGCCTTATGGACCTATCCAAGATAAGGAACTTTTTATTAGATAAGTACCACTATGTTTGACCCTACCCTCACCATCGAAAGTGGCATTGAACGATTGGGTGAAATCGTGGATGGACGATCCATTGAACTCCCTGCGGACGATCCGGTCCTTATCCGTGGGCGAAAGGCCAGGAGAGCGATACAAATTCTTTTTGATCGAAACCTTGTGACTACCGGCCCTTTTGGTTTTTACTTAGCGATGGGCGCTGACTCTGATGCTGAGGCTCTCTTTGGAGAAGTGAAACGTGGGGATGATCATTACTATGTTCTACCCCTTCCCCCCATTCGTTTTCAAAGTTCAATCAGCGTGATTGATGAAGTTCGAGAAGTGGTGCTGAATGCCGTGGAGCACGGCTCGTCCCGTGGAATCGCGATCAGACATCTGGTGGGAACCGGCGGCGAATTGTTTGTTGTCGCGCAAGAAGTTCCCGGCCCTGACTTGGAACCTGTTTTGGAACGTCACCGAACATCTGGCCTATCGAACTATTTTTCTGGCAAGCTTCTGCGTGGCTGTGGCTTTCGTAGACTGACTCATAGCGAGGATGCGTCTATTTGGTATTCCAGTCCTTTGGGTGACTCCGCTTATGCCGTTCTTTTGTTTGCACCGGCGGATGGTGAGTTGATAGACTGGTCGACTCCTTTGCCCGCTGACTCATTTCGGACTCCGTGGAGACCTGAGCCGAATACGCGTGATGCACGCCTGTGGAACGCCCTGGTGAATTGCGAGGCGGAGACGGCCGATCCTCGTGTGTTTTATGCCGATTTTTTTAAGGATGACGGTTTGAGTTTGGAAGCTGCCTTGGCTCAAATGGACCCTCGCGTAAAAGAGCTGTTTGAAATCAATGTAAGAGGATTTTTGGGAGAAGAGGATTAAAACACCTTCCGTAGTAGCCACTCCGTCCCTCGTGGCCCCCAAAGTTTGCGGCCTTTTTCATCCAGAACCGGTAGCGGGTACAAATTGCTGGTTTGGCGGCCCACGGTGAAGGGGGTGCCGTATTTGCCGCAGAGGAATTCTTCG
>CAYHHJ010000227.1:0-1510 GCA_964356405.1 uncultured Candidatus Peribacteria bacterium
ACGAGCAAGGCGTCCATGCCTTTTTCGATCATGGTGTCGGGGTCTACTTTGTCTTCCAGTTGGCGGAGGATGTCGTCGAGTTGGTTCCACGCTCCGCCGAGATCGTCTTCGTCGCTTTGCTTGGGCCAAAGGCCACGGGTGAATTCGGCATCGGTGAGCTCGGGGGGGAGGCCCATGTGGCGAGCGAGCTCAATCACATCGGTTTTGTAGAGGTCGCCGAGGATGTGGAGAGCGCCGGTGAATTCGCCGTCCTTAATACCTAGGCCCAGGTTGAGGTCGCTCTTGTTGGCGGTTCCAATGACCATGGAGCCGGTGCACGCTGCGTAATCGGTGAGGAGCATGGCGCGGATGCGTGCTTTTAAATGTTCAAAGGCAGCAGGTTCGCGGCTCCAGCTTACAAATTGGTAATCCACCAAAAAGTTGTTGATGGGTTCGTAGGCTACGGCGCATTCAAAATGTTCCGCAATCAATTTGGCGTGCTCGGCTTCCTCATAAGGGGAAACGCCCATTTCCGGCATTATCAGCGCGGTCACGTTTTTGGCACCAAAGGCGCGCACGGCGATGCAAAGCGCAACGGTGCTATCGAGTCCTCCGGAAAGTCCCACCACTGCGCGCGTTGCGCCACTGGCTTTAGCGAAACTGTGCAATTCTTGAATAAGCGTGGAAGTGATGGCGTGCATACAGTGGGTTAATAGTCCTTTAAGTTTCCTTGGAGGCGGCGAGAAGTTTCCCGGCTTTTAATAGATTCGCGTTTGTCGTATTGTTTTTTACCACGGGCGAGGGCGAAAGTGATCTTCACTCTGCCGTTTTCCAGGCCGCATTCAAGTGGCACCACCGTAACACCCGCTGTATGCAGTTCACTAGCGATTTTTAGAATTTCGGCTTTACGCACCAGGAGTTTTCGTGGTCTTTCGGGTTCGTAGTTTTCCAGCGTGGTTTTTTTGTACAAAGGAATATGGAAATGTTCCAAAAAGAGTTCACCGCTGCGCTCAGTGATGAATGAGCCCGTGAAATGGGCGCCCCCCATTTTGACCGATTTTACTTCGTGCCCCAGCAGCACAATGCCGGCCGTAAAGCGCTCCAGGACTTCATAATCGAAGAAAGCCCGTTTGTTCTTCATTAATAATTTTTGCATGGGTAGAGCATAGAAGACTGGTATAATAGCCGTCAATTTTAAGTTTTAGGCAACGGCAATCTGTTTACAGGTGTAGCCCCCGACACTAAACTCATGCACAGATTTATTCTTTAACACCTTTGCATATGAAAAGCTTCATGCAAACGCTTCTCGCTAGCTTCGGAGTTCTTGCTCTCATGCTCGCTGGATGCAGCTCTGAAACCACTGTTGACACCGACGAAGATGGTGACGCAGTTGAGGAAGAAGATGCAGCTGACGTTGACACTACTGTCGATGTTGACGCTGACGCTGATTCTGAGGAAGAGGCTAAATAGTTCTTCCCTCCAAGGTTCCACCTTGGCTAAAGCCTCGCGAAAGCGGGGTTTTTTAGTGCTT